>JAOACU010000181.1 GCA_026417715.1 Anaerolineae bacterium
GACATTGGTTGCCGCAACGCGTATTCTGGAGTCGCAATGCCCTTGCGGGCGTTTTTGTTTTCTCTCCAACCGCCTCCATTACCACCAGAGTTTGATTGGATTATCGTCGCAATGCCCTTGCGGGCGTTTTTGTTTTCTCTCCCTTACTCACCCTCGCCTCATTCGCCCCACTCGCCTATCGTAGAGCACCTCCCCGCCTTGTCCTCGTCCCACTTGGCATTCCAAACAACCTCACCCCTACTCATTCTATCCCACTTTTTCCGAATGTGCGAATCCCCCATCGCTAAACGCTGTTTGCGCACCTTCCCACAGATGGGGTGCGCTCACCTTCACACAATCATCAGGGAAGGTTCAGGCGTGACCCCTACCTTGCCGATGATTTCGATACTTTTCCGACAATCGTCACACAACCGATAAAAGCGTACGTTATCTTCCTCGATGTTCATTACTCGTTCAAGGCGTCGGCGCAAATCAGCATAGTGGCGCACGTCCAGATGCACCTCAAACACACTCTTTTGCACGCGCGTTCCATAGCCCTCTAACACATCGGCGATTTTTTGCCGCCGCCGATCATCGGGTACATCGTAACTGATAACGTAAAACATCGGTAGATGGGCGCACCGCGCTCATCGAAAGAGCATCGGCGTATAATCGGGCGATTGACGCTGAATACAATCCACGATGCAGCGCGCTTGAGCAAGGATGCAACGCCGTAACGACAAGCGTTCGTTCTGACGTGGATGGATGATCATCTCGTTCATTCGATTTTCATACGCCTGAATGAATTTGCGTTTGGCAGAGTCGTTCATCACGATCGGTCGCGCCGCATCGCCCGGCATAAAATCGCTGGGTTGGATCTGAGCACTATTGCCTAGCCATTGAATCACGCCATCCACCACACACCGAAACTCTTCCATCAAATCAAGCGCCAAACTCGGACGATTGTATTCCACCCCATGCAAAAAACCTGCGTACGGATCGAGTCCAACGGCTTCCACCGCGCTATGCGCTGCCCGTGCCAACAGCGTATACCCAAAACTCAACAACACGTTGATTGGATCGGTGGGCGGACGCCGCACACGCTTTTCAAATTTCCAATCGTCTTTGAGCAGGCGTTTCCACGCGCCAAAGTATGCCGCTGTGGCTGCACCTTCCACACCGTTCAATGAATTCAGCGTCGTCGTACGCGGGACACGTTCATACGCTATGTGCAATGCCTCAATCGCCGCTGCAATCTCAGGATCGTGACGTTCACGATTGTGGCGTTGCAACAATACACGCGCGTTGGCGATCTTGCCGCTCACCATTCGTTGTGCCATTGCCAGTACAAACGTCGCATCGTCTTGACAGCGATACTGTTTACGGCGTAGCAAAACGTGTGGGGTCGCCACACCTACTAATCGTCCACGATATTCACCATCTATCGTCAAGAACACCACATCAATATTTTCAGCCAAAAGCAATTTAATCGTTGGTGTCGTCAAACCCACATTGCCCATAATGACGATCTCGCTCACATGCGCCAACGGTGTGGACGACAATTCGCGATCGTCCTTGCTGACAATCAAGCGACGTCCGTCGTGATGCAACTTTGCCCCTTGTTCGATCAAATACAGTGGCGGCATTTCATCATTTCAGATTGCAGATTTTAGATTTCCGATTTTTCAATCCGCCATCTGCAATTTCGAATCGAGAATTCTCCGCGCTTGCCCCATCCCCAACGCCGTGCTCATCCCAACGCCCGCAAACAAGGCAAAATCGGCAAGCAGGTTGATGATGGAGAGCCAATAGCGGTCGTGATTGAGCGCAACATAAGTAATCTTGCCCACAGCGCCACTCTTGAGTGCGCCATCGCTTTTGAACGGCGCGGCGTGCGTCTCCAAATCGAAACGACTCACTGCTAGACACTCGGCGGCAAAGCGACGCGTCTCGTCAGGTAAGGCAATCGGCGCAAAGGTGTTCCACTTGTCCAGCAGACTCCCAAAGACCAAATCGGGTAGCGGAAACAGTTGGGCTTTGCCCCCTTGCTTGAACGCCGTCGGCGACGCCAAGTGCAAGGTGATGCGCGTGTGCGGCGTCTCGCGCGCCAAGAGCCAACGCGCCGACAGTTCCTCGAACGTCGTGCGCGCCGCCCAAGGATGAACGTTCGCATCCGTCGTCGCCGCCACCACATCAAAAAGCACGCCCTCTAGTTCAAGAGTAGAGTGGCGATCCGCCGCCCACAATTCATCCAGCCGAATGTCCGCTGTAAGTGTGGTATAGCGCAGAGTGTAGGGCACATCGGGCGTGAGCGTTCCGTTGATGCGTGCACCCATCAATGATGAGCAGGTGAACGGGCGTGGCGCATTGTCATCGTGTAATTTTTCGGCAAGCGCGGCATCGCGCTCAGCCATCGCACGCAAAAGCGCGCTGTGCGCCGCACGACCGAGCATCGGCGGTAGCACACAAGGTGCGCGAACCCGCAGGGTGAGAACCAAACTATACATTTTTCTTCACCGTCTTGCTCGCGCCGCATCGCGAACCGCTTGCAAGTTGATAACTTCGGCGATTTCGTAACGCGGCGGCAACGCCCCTTCGACGGGACGCGTGCGCACCATCGCAGGAAAATAACCACAGCGTCCGTGCAGTTCGGCAAGCAATGTGACGGCGACAAAGTTGAGTGACGGTGGCACGATGAGCAACGGCGCGGTCTGCCATTCGTCGGGCGATAGTTGACACGCGTCCGCCAGCGCGACGATTTGTGGAACAAGCGGGGCTTGTGGATCAATCTGCGTTTTGATTTCGATGATGCGCGCAATCGTTTGCCCTGTCAATTGTTCCAGTCGCGTTAGTTGATCGGTTGGAATCGGATGAGAAAAGTTGAGTAGTAGCATGGTGAACTTTAGATTGTGGATGGTCTAGCCCTTTGTGTCAATCAGTCCCCATTTTTCCGCCAGTGCGCACAAACGCGGCATTACTTTGTTTTGCGCTTTGTTCACAATCTTTTTGAGTTTCATAGCATCCTTTTGGTGTTCCGCGTGATCGAGCGCGTTACGAATCGGACTAAGGTGAGTCCAAAGTTCTTTCAACTCGTCACGCTCTTGCCATTCGTTGATGCGTCGTCCGTGCTCGTTCAGGTCAGTCACGCGAAACTCACCTGTCGCATCTTCACGCCCGATACGGACGATACCGTTGATGGCGTCTTCGATTTGTTTGCGCGCGTCGAGGTTCAGGTCAATCGGCAACTGCAAGCGCCAAGTGACAGCACTGATCACCCATTCGCGCGCCAGTGTCATCGCTTGGATAAGTTGATTGTTTTTGACATACCACTCGATCAAACGAAACTGTGTGACTAGCATCGCGCGCGGATCACTCTTGTCCGCGCCGAATTGTGCGAACGTGTGGATGATTTGTTCGCGCAAGACGCCGAACGGTGGCGCGGTTTGAGCGAGTTCGGTTTCGGCGGAGCGCAAGGTTTTATCCAGTGTCAGGGCTTCGTCCATCAAGGTAAACGGTTGGCAGAGAAACGCGGCAAGGGACACCTGCGATAGTTTCTCGGATGCTCGCGCCGCGTTCTTGCCGCCCGTATTGAGCAGTGCCGCCAATCGGCGCGCATCGCCAGTTTGAATGAACTGATCGGTCGCGGTGAGCCAATTGAGCAAACGCACGAACGGGGTCAAATCAAACACCGGCGAACGATTGGCGATAGTCTCGCGCGCTTCCCACGCTCCGTATAACACACGTTCCACTTTGACCTTTTTGGCGACTTGGAGATACGCCACTGCCAAAAAAGCCAAAAAGGGTAGCGAGCGAAACGAGTGGGTCACATCAAAGACCACCTGTTCACCTTCACCGACGGCATCCGTCAACGCTCCAAAAATCTGCCACAAGTCGGCTTCACTGTGACCTTCGGGAATCGGGACGATGCGATACCGCGTTCCCATTTCCTCAAGCGCACGTTTCAGTTCGTCAAGATTGGAATGGCTTTGCACTGTCGGCGTGGCACAAATGAGCAACTCGTCGGGTCGGATAAAGTGCGCCACTGCCACTGGGAATAAACGCGTCTCTTTTTCCATTTCATTCCAAACAAAGGTGGTGCGCTTGTAATCCGCCGTTCCGAGAAAACTAATCACCTTCATTGTGCCTTGACCTCCAGCAACACCCAGCCCAACGGCGCCACCGGCTTTTCCACACCGTTCTTATCTCCCATAACGACGCGGCGTGAACGTGGGAAGGGATCACCCGGTTTGCGCTTGGGCGAACCTTTGGGCGCGCGGTGCAAACCGAAATCAGCGACCAGTTGCTCGAACAAGGGCGCATCGGTTTGCAGATGCGTCCAAAACGTTTTGGCATCCCAACCCGCACCCCAACCGATTTGCAGTACGGCTTGATGCGCTGGCAGTTTCGTCGCCGCCAACTGACGAACATAGCGCGCCACCTCTTCACACTGATCGGCAGTTTCATACCACGCCGCCAGTTGCTCAAGGCGGGCGCGGCTGTGGGCTTGGATGCGCATCAGCAATTCATCCAACCAGTGTTTGCGCTTGGCAAAGTGTAACTCGCGTTCAGCCAAGTCAGTGAACAACACGTCATCCATCGTTAGCGTGCCGCGAAATTCCACTTTGGTTCTAACCGCTTCCAATTCGACGGGAGACCCCGCACCTTTTTTCGTCAACACTTGGGCATTCACCAGCATCATACTTGCATTCGCGCTGGTCGGTCCTGTCAAATCGGAAACGTGCAGAGCGCGCAAGAGGTCGTGATTGGGATCGGGACCAAAGAGTTTGCGTTCCAGTGGTTGCCCTGCCCAACTCTTGCTTCGACCGATCGCCGCCCGCTCGAGTTGGGGTTTGATCTCGTTCCAGCCCGTCCACGCAAGCGCAGTACGCACCGCGCCCTTGAGCGATGAACCGGGAATGTAGGGACGATTGTACACATCCTTGATGAACGATCGCACGCGCGCATCGGTCTTTTTTGAACGTGGCACGCCGGGCAAAACGTAGCGAAAGAACAGCGGATTCTGATAGTCGTCTTCGGTGAGTAATTCTTGTGGCGTGGGATACTCGCCTTTGGCATTCGGTTTGATCTGTGCCTCTTTTTCGCGCAGAATCGCATCCTCGTCCAACCGATACGTGCGTCCATTGCGTACGGCAAAGTCGAATCCTTGTCGTAGTTCGTTGCCATCGCCGATGTGAAGCGGGGTGAGGGTGCGCACGGTCACGAGATAAACTGTCATCGCGCCTCCTTGTAGCCGACTGCCAATGCGCGCCCGTTGCGCCAAACGGGATGTCCCAACGGGCGCGTGCCCTCATAGTCAGGTTGCACATCCACGATTTGCCCAGGTACGGCACGGGCAACGCGTCCGAGCACCGCACCTTCAGCAATCATTTGCACAGTGCGGCGACGTTCACTCTTGTTGGTCGGCGACCACACCCAGCCCGGAATCGTTTGAATCGTGTACGCAATGCCGTTACCCAGCGCGTCCATCTCGTCGGCATTCGGCAAATAGCGACTGAGGGTGACCCAGTGTGCGCCAGTCACGTCGGGCAACTCTAGTGTGCCTTGCCGTTCGATTTTCGCTTTTCCCAGTCCCACACTGCGTTCACCCCCCAGCCCGACCTCGCCCAAGTCTGTGAGCGCATCGGTGACCAGTTGTTCGATGTCAGGATCGCGTCTGAGCCAGCGCACGGCAAACCACAAGCCACAGTCCTTGTGAAACACCACCTGACCAACGTGAAAGATTTGGGAGTTGGTCACAGCACGTCCCACCGTCACACGCGGACGTTTTTCGATGCTCCAAATCTTTTCCTCGTTGCGCACGTGCGGTGGAAGTTGGTTTTTTTCGCTGGGATCGAGTAACACTGCCTTGCTTTGAATTTGCACCTTGTCCTTGTCTTTGTCGAGCCAGTCTACCAACGATTCACCAGCGATCAAGGCATTGAACACGCGCGGCGAAACATAGCGACACTTTTTCACGTCCTTGTATTTGGGCGCACCGGGCTTGGGTAGCGGAGGGACTTCGAGTGGCGTGGGGAACAAACACACATCCCCCGCGCGGGGAAACGCCGAAGAGAACACACACGGCGGCGCAT
>JAOACU010000182.1 GCA_026417715.1 Anaerolineae bacterium
CGCCGTCGCATAGTCCCCTTGATCCTGCGCCATCATCCCCAACTGGTGCAAGAGTACTGCAACATTGGCTTCATCACCCAATCGCTTGTAGAATTCCAAAACGCGCACGTAAGTTTCGCGCGCCTTGTCGTACTCACCACGATCTTGCAGAATGATTGCCACGTTACCCTCAAACCGCGCCACTGCTTTTTCGTCCCCCGCGCTTCGTGCCGCGTGTGCCGCTTGCGCGCCGCGCGCAAGCGCTTCGTCCCAGTAGCCGCGAATGCTCAAAACGCCACCTGCAGGCGCGGCAATCACGTCTGCGATTCGCATCACGCTTTGCCAGTCTTCGGCGGCAAAGGCAAGGTCCATCGCGGCGAGTATGTTTTCGCGTTCGTCATCCAACGCGTTCAAATCGTCAGGGGTGGTCTCGGCGTGCGCTTCGGCATAGTTCACAAAATAGTCCACAAAGCGTTGGCGATAGTCGGCGGCGTATGCGTCGTTGTTCAATTGCGCGAGTGTGAATCGGCGGGTGAGTCCCACCACTGCCACGCATTCGTTATCGGCGGAGGTTTCCACGAGTTGCAAAGTGGCAAGTTGCGCGAGCGCGTTGTTCAGTCGTGGAATATCATCGCCCAACCCAGCGGTGTATGCCAGCGCGGGGCGGCGCGCGGAAGGTGTGAACAGCGCGAGCGCGAGGAGCGTGGCGCGCGCATCGGCATTCAACAAGTCGAATGAACGACCAAAGACGCGCGTGGCAGCGTCGCCGTGTCCGCGCGCGAGCGCGTCGCGAATATCGCTGAGCCGTTGCGCGGCATTCAACTGCCCCACGACCCATCGCATCACGGCGGGATTGCGTTCCGCCAGTGTCGCTATCGTGTCAATGTGTGGCGCGGGCACGTTCGCGCGACGCAACAAGTCGCGCGCTTCGTCCCAAGACATTGTCGCGATCTTGACGCGCTCGGCAAATGCTAGTGTGGCGCGACTCGTGAGGAGCACCGCGCACGACAGGGTGTTGATGAAATCGGCGATGGCGCGTTGGTGTTCGGGTGCAATCGTCTCGAAATTGTCAATCACCAGTAGGGGCAAGGTATGCCTCGCCCCTACCGCTCCTACCAAATCGCGCACCGCGTTCGCTCTTTGTTCGAGCACGAGGGGGCGCAAATCGGTTCTACCGAGTTGATCCAGCGCGATGTCGAGAAGCGTGCCGAGTGAAAAATCGGGGCGTCCGTCCGCGCTTGCCCAAATGACTTTTCGCTCATCAGGCAAGGCGAACCATGCGCGCGCGATTTCTGCGGCGAGCGTAGTCTTGCCTACACCACCATCGCCCACGAGCGCGACCGCGCGATTTTGATTCAGCACATTACGCACCCGCGCAACAAGGTCGTTGCCCGATTCGTCATAGCGCGGCACGAATCCGTACGGTGGTGGACGCGGGATGGGCGCGTTGGATGGTAGGGGCGAAGCATGCTTCGCCCCTACACCAATCGCGTTCAACAACCGCGTCCATTGCAATTCCACATTCGTGGCGTCGGTGAAATCGGCATACACGAGGTATCGGAATCGCAACGGCAAGTCGCATTTCTCTTTGAGAATCGGAATCAACCGCGCGTGACGATTCGCAGGATCGAGCGTTTGCAACATCAAGTTCTCGAATTCCGCCCACGCGCTGGCGAGATAATTCGGCGTGAACACGAGGATGGTTTTGCGACTCGTCAGCAAGGCGCGTTCCATTTCCTTGACACTCGGCGCGCCGATTTGAAAATCGCGAAAATCAATGCAGACGCGCAATCCCGCGCGTTCGAGGCGCGTCAACAATTCGCCGCGCACCCAGTCTTGATCGGCACTGCTGTACGAGATGAACACATCGTAATCGAATGGTGGAGCGGATGCCATACGCCTATCTCGCTTTTCTCTTTTTCGCTCTTGGGTGGAAAACGGTATTAGAAATCGCCTCAACGAATGGGCAACGAATAAACGAATGAGTAGCGCGCGGATTCGTATGAACTTTAACGCCTGCTAGAGCAGTGCGATAGAGCCGCGTGAGGTCTTGCAAGCCCACATAGCGCAACAAGGTAGCCGAGCCGTGCGCAAACTGTTCCAAAAACGCACCCACCTGCCGCTTCAACTCCTCCCACTGCTCCGCCCACCGATGGAGATGCATCACCTCTTGTTTCAACCAACGCCATAACTTTTCAATCGGATTTGTCCACGCCGCATAGGTGGGCAGTAGCAACAGTTGGATCGGTAGCGGCAGGGAGCGTGCGGGCGGGGTCGGCATCGCCTGCCAGTGCCTCGGACGATACCACGGCCACGGTTGCCGTTGCGGTTCCAACGCCGCCAAGACCGCAGGGTGGGTATGAATCGGCCAGTTATCCTGCACCACATAGATCGTCCGTGCACCACTATACACCGCTGCCACGTGCTCATAAAAGCGCACCAACTCCACCACGCCGATTCGAGCACCCTGCGCATACAGCACACGTCCCGTGCAGGCATCCACCGTCGCCACCACCCGCCAGCGGGCGTTCGCTGCATAACTCCGCCGTGCCAGCGGTTGCCGAGGACCAGCCACTTCGTAGGCAGACGCCAAGGTGGGTTGACGATAATAGGTCAATTCGTCTTGGAACAAGAGCGCCACCGCCTCCCCGCGAGCGACGGCGTGGGCGTGGACAGACACCGTCCGCAATTTGGCAAGGTAGTCGGGATCGGGGCTATGGATATAGTCCCGCCCCCGCTTATAGTGAATCCGCAAACGCTGCAAGGTTTGCCAGACCCCTTGTGGAGTGAGACCCTGTAACCACTGGCAGACGCGGCGCAGACTGGCGAGCGTCCAGCGGGTGCGTGGCTCGCCCAGTTCACGGGGGTCGCGGCGCAAAAGATGCTGCAATGCCTCACGCGCCTGCTCGGCAGTCGGATGGTGAGAGGCATAGGCAGGCTTGCGACCGCTCCCTGGGCGTCGGTAGAGCCCTACCACCCCTTCGGTTTGGAAACGGCGCACCCACCGATACACCGTATCCGGCTCACGCCGCTTGAGCAAGCCGTGGAGTGCGACGTGGCGCCCCGATGCAGGGTTTTCGGGGGCGGCAATTTTGAGCAGGGCGGCGGCTCTTTCACGCACATACGGACGGGGGTCTGTGTTGCGCAAGCTTTCTAACGTTTGCCGTTGCTCAGGCAGGAGTATCAATCTCAAAGGTTGAGCCATAGCACTTTCCTCCTACCTATTAGAACATCCAACCACACGATCCGTTACCGAATTTATTTTTTAAAGTTCATACAGTCGCCAACACCGACTTCAAAGTCTCTTGACAGGCAAATAAATCTTGTGATGAGCCAAGTGACTCCATCACGACAAAAGCGTGATTTCTAACCTCGGTCGTTAGTCCATCCTCACGTCTGCGCAAACCGTTCGATCAACACGCGCACAAATTCAATTCCCTCAAAGTAATCGGCAAGTCGAATATTTTCGTTCGGCGCGTGACTGCGCGAATCGTGCCAGCCCACACCCGCGCTCACGGCTGGAATCCCCAATGCCTGACACAACGGATACATCGGACCGCTTCCCGCCATCGTTGGATACACAATCGGCTCTTGGCGATACACTTGCCGCGCGGCTTGAATCGCCGCTTGCACGATGGCAGAATCGAGCGGCGAACGCGCGACCTCTTCGCCCGTCTCGGTCAATTTGATTTCGATGTCATCAAAGCCGCGTCGCGCAAGATGCTTTTTCAGCAAATCCACTACCAAATCGGGCGTGAGATTCGGCACGAGTCGAAAATCAATCTTGGCAAACGCGTGATTCGGCAGAACTGTTTTCGATCCTTCACCGATGTAACCCGCATACAAACCGCAAATCGTACACGTTGGTTCGTACAAATATTTCTTCAGTAGTTCGATACCGCTGAGATTGCGGATAAACGCTTGGATGCCCAACTCGGCTTTGACTTTTTCTTCGTCGTACGGAATCGTCTTGAGCGCATCCATTTCCGCTGCCGTCGGCGCGCGCACGTGTTTGTTGAAATCATCAATCAGGATGTTGTCGTCAGCGTCCTTGAGTGTAGCAAGTGCCCACACCAATCGCCACGCAGGATTGACGACAATCGCGGCTTGCGCCGAGTGCAGATCGCGCCGCGCGCCGCGCGCGTGCAATTCGACGTAAACAATACCTTTGACGCCACACGAAATCACCGGACGATCATTCACATCCTTGTAACCGGCTTCCCACAGGCAACCGTCCGCGCCTTCGATGAGCGCGCGATTTTCTTTGACAAACTGCGGCAAGTGAATGCTGCCGATTTCCTCTTCACCCTCAACGACGAATTTGATTTTGAGTGGCAGCGCGCCAAACGCGGCGATGTACGACTCGATGGCGTGAATACGGCACATCAAGTTGCCCTTGTTGTCGGCAACACCGCGCGCGAACAGTTTGCCGTCACGAATCGCGGCGTCCCAAGGTCCGCTCTCCCATAGTTCGAGCGGTTCGGGTGGTTGCACGTCATAGTGATCGTAGATCACCAGCGTTCGCTCGCCTTCGCCGATCTCGCCGTACACCACTGGCGCGCCATCGCCAACGGGAATGAGACGCGCGTTCGCGCCGAGTTGCTGCAAGCGCGCCAACACTTTTTCTGCCATCTCGCGCATTCCCCAGTTTTGCGCCGCCACACTTGGCTGACGACACGCGTCTTGCAGTTCAGCGATAAAACGTTCTTTGTTAGCGTTGACATACTGTTGAAATTTGTCCATACTAACCTCTGGGTTTCAAGTTTCAGGTTTCAAGTTTCAGGTTCGAGGTTCAAGGTTACGCAATACACATCACGTACCATGCCCCGCTCCACGCTCTCTCGCGCGCTCGCTCTACGCTCTTTCGCGCGCTCGCTCCACGCTCTTTCGCACTCTCGCTCCACGCCCTTTCGCCCGCTCGCTCCACGCTCTCCCGCGCTCTCACGCATCACGTATCACGTATTGCGTATTGCGTATCACGTATCACGTCTCACTCAGCACTTTGCGCGCCGCCGCTTCTTGTGTGCGCGTGACCAGCACTTCGGCTTTACCAATGCCGTCCACCGTCATCGGAAGTATGTTTTGCGATTCGGTGCGAATGACGGCGAGGATGCCTGCGCTCTCTAACTTGCTTTTGATGATTTCCGCGCGCAGCGCGCCATACGTTTTATACACCACAACCAGTTCTTCATCCTTGTTCGTCATTTCCTCCCTCCTCAACCTCCAATCTCTGTTCTCTAATCTCCTTCCGCACTGCACGCGCAAAAATCAAATATCCTGTGTGCGCGACCATTCGATCTTGCGGGCGCAAGCGTTCGGCAACGGGTTTGTAATATCGCGTGAGAATCTCCACGACCTCGATTTCTGCCCAACCACCGAGTCGTTCCATTTCTTGCAAAATGTCACTCACCTGATTTGTTGTGGGCACCAGCGATCCGAAGAACCCGCCACCCTTGAGCGCGGCGTGTGCCTGCGCCAAAAACAGCCAAGGTTCGCGCACATCGAGAAAGAGCGCGTCCACGTCGCGCTCATCGAAACCCGCGCGAATATCGCGCGCTTTGAGTTCGACCACATCGAGCACGCCAGCGCGTTCCAGATTCTTGCGCGCGAGCGTCAGCATATCGTCGCGCTCTTCGTACGAGTACACGCGACCATTGGGGCGCACCATTCGCGCAAGCGCCAGAGTCAACGCGCCGCTTCCTGTGCCACATTCGACGACACGTGTGCCGGGGACGATGTTCATTCGCAAGAGAATGTAGCCAATCTCCTTCGGATAGACGATTTGCGAAATGCGTTTGACGTGCATCACCAAATCGTACGTCGAAGGTTGCAACAAAAGGTACGCGTGACCCAATTGCGTTTTGATTGTCGTACCAAACGGCTGACCAATGATGGCATCGTGTAAAATATAGCCGTGATGCGTATCGAGACGTTGTCCCGACCCGAGGCGCACGGCGTAGCGTTTTTCATCAGGAGAGACTAACAAGGCCATTTCATTAGGTTGGGCAGTGTTCACGGG
>JAOACU010000183.1 GCA_026417715.1 Anaerolineae bacterium
GCGCCGATGCGCGGGTGCTCGCCGCGATGTTGATCGAGATCAATCAAACGCGCGGCGGTCGCGATGCCGCGAAACACTCCTTCTTCTATCGCGCTCGGGTCGCCCGCGAGGGTAATGACACTGCGATTGTGATTCGCATCCATCTCGCGGTCGAGCAGTTTGACGCCGGGCAACAGCATCGCTTGCACGATTTCATCCACGATGTTCGCGCGACGTCCTTCCGAAAAGTTGGGTACGCATTCAACGATTTTTTCCATAAGGTCTCCGACTAGATGATGAATCACGAAGGACGAAAGACGAAGGGCTCGGTATCGGTTTGCCGAGAATTTTTTCTTGTTGTCGCCACATTCGCGCGCGCGCGCGTAGAGTCTCGTCCGTGTAACCGAGTAGGTGTAAAATGCCGTGCACGGTCAACAAATCGAGTTCATCGCCGATGCGCCAACCCGCTTGCCGCGCTTGAACACGCGCACGCTCGTACGAAATCACCACATCGCCCAAATAGGTCAGGTTGCGCGGATGCCCCGCCGAATGCATCGGAAACGCGAGCACATCGGTCGGCGCATCAGTGGCGTGAAACGTGCGATTGAGTTTGCGAATTTCGGCGTCGCTCGTGATGTAAATCGTCAGCGCGGCACTCGCGTCTTGCGCGCGCATAGTCTTGCGCGCCACACGAATCAAACGCGCGCGCGGCACACGCGAAGAAAATTTGGGATGCACGCGAATCTCGATGGAACTCGTCACGTTTCCTCTGGACGCAAGGGTTCGGGATATTTGACGCGCGGATGATACAAACCTTGCAACACACCAAAGAACGCTTCTTTGATTTGGCGCAAATCGTTAAACGTCAAATCGCTTTCATCCAATTGACCATCGCGCAAACGCTCGTTGAAGATGCGGTCAATGATGCTGCGAATTTGTTCGGGCGTAGTGGGACGTTCTGCGCGCGCGGTGGCTTCTACACCATCCGCCAGCATCATAATCGCGGTTTCGCGCGATTGGGGTTTGGGACCGGGATAGCGAAAATTTTGTTCGTCCACCGACGCTGGATTGCTATTCATCTGCATCGCCTTGCGATGAAAGTATGCCGCCAAACTGGTGCCGTGATGTTGGGGAATAAAATCGCGCACGCGTTCGGGAATGCCGTACTGCTTTGCCAACGCGATACCGCGCGGCACGTGATCAATCACGATGCTCGCGCTCTCCTGCGGCGACAAGGTATCGTGAATGTTCACGCCATCCATCTGATTTTCGACAAAGCAATGCGGTGCGTACGTTTTGCCAACATCGTGATAGTATGCCGCCACGCGCACCAACAGCGCGTCCGCGCCGATGCGTTGCGCGGCTTGTTCGGCTAACTGACTCACAATCAAACTGTGATGATACGTCCCTGGCGCTTGAACGAGTAACTTGTTCAACAATGGATGCGTGGGACGCGCCAAATCGAGTAATTCGATTGACGTGGTCACACCAAACAACTTGCCCAATAAAAGCAAACTCCCTAACGCCAACAGTCCTGCCAGCGCGCCATTGCTTACCGCCGCAATCAGCATCGTGATCCAAACAGTAAAATCTTTTTCGAGAGATAGCGCGCGAAAAATCGCCACGACGGCGGCATTCATCGCCGCTACCAACGCCCCACTCCACAAGAACGTACCCAAACGTTCGATGCGTCCTAAACTCATCGCCGCGACGATTCCGCCTGCCAATGCATACAGCGTGAGTTCAAACGAAGCGTGCCCCAGAAATCCAAACGCGATGGCGAGCAACACCATCGCGCCGAATGCTATACTCGAATTCACCAACGCGGTGAGTAACATCGCGGCGGCACTGATAGGATAGAAATAGTGCACCAGGGTCACGCGATTCCCCAACACTTTGACGCCAGCGACGAAAATCACAATCACGAACGCAATCAGAATCAGCACGCGCGGTTGGGCTAACAGGGTGGGATTCATTCGGAGGGTGAATAACGCCAAGAGGAGAGCAAGGAGGAACGCCAAAAGCGCAGGAGCAAGGTAATCCACGAGGCGCGGCGTGAGACGCCACAAACCCATTTCGGCAAGTGCTTCCAGTGTCAGCGGCGTCACCACTTCGCCTTCACGCACAATCGCTTGACCTTGCTCGATCGTACGATACACGGTGCTGACGCTTGCGCGCGCGCGTGCACGTTCTTCGTTTGTGCGCGTTGGGTTGAAAAAACTGTTGGGACGCACGAACGCTTGGACCCACGTCGCGATCAACTCGGCTTGTTCGGCGGAGAATGCCAGACTGATGCGCGCGGGAATTTGTGCATACTCGGCAGAAAGGTCACTGGGGCGAATCGGGTTGCGCATCGTGGTATCGAGCACATACACCGTCTCGCTGACGACACGCGCGAACGTGGGTTCGTCGAGCGTCAGTGTGCGCGTCAGCATCGTCACGGGAAGCGTCAGCGCAGGGACTTGGCGCGCCCACTCGATTTTCTGTTCCAGCGAACTGTAAGGATCGTTCCGCAACGAGTCGAGATAACTAAAGAGGCGTACCGCTTCTTGCACTTGTTGACGCGCCAACTGGGCATTCGGTGGATCATACACGTCCTTGACTTGCGCTTCGGCATTGGCACGCGCCTCTTCGGTGAGCAGTGCACTCGCGTAGGTGACGCGCTCTGGCGCCAAAATAGTTTTTGGGCTGGGCTTGCCCACTTCTAAACGTGGCAATTCAGGAGCGCCCGGAAACGCCAAAATCAATCCTAACATCAAAGCAAAAAGTGTGCCCAGCCCTAAAGCACGCCAACGGTCTAGCGACGAAAGGCGCATCTCGCGGAGCGATGCGTCGCTCACGATCATTGTGTTCCTCGCACTCCACACCTACCTGAGGAGAATCACCGGCGTCGGGAACGGCGACGATAGTACTCGTCCTCTTCTTCTTCCTCCTCCCAATCTTCCTCTAGTTCCTCTTCGTCTTCCAAATCCTCTTCCTCGAATTCTTCTTCAAATGCCTCTTCGTCTTCAAATTCGTCTTCTTCTTCCAGGTCTTCGTTTAGTTCCATCGTCAAACAACCGGCGTCAGGTTCGTATTCGATTTCATCGGAAATACAGATTCCGTTCTTGTTGAAGATGCAACGCCGTTCGCGGCATCGAATCCGTGTCATTGCTCGCCTCCTGAGTTTAGAAGATTCCATTTGAAAGCGACGCTATTATAGGCAGATTGGCGCGTTTTGTAAAGAAGTACGCGCAACACAACAGGGTTGGTGCAAAGTTGGTTGTTGGCGACTGCAAGTCGCCGCGACACAAACCCAAAGCCGACCGCCGTCGGCTTGTTTAGCCCGCGTAGGCGGGCTTGGGGTCGTTGTTGCGGCGAATTGATTCGCTTGTCAACACATTTTGCACCAGCCGTCAAATAAAAACGAGGCAACCGCTTCACCGCGCGCGATGCTGGTTGCCCCGCTGTGTCCAATACTCGCCCGTCAGGGTATCTCCTCTAGAACCCGAAATGAATGCACCTCCGACCAAGGACTCCAACCGACTTCGTTGCCTCCACGCACGCGCCAATAGTACGTCTTGCCGGGTTGCAAGGGACTTTCCAAAGGCACGGTGGCTTCGGTGGCGATGGAATGAAGAGTATGGTGCATAGTCAAGGTAGGATCTTCACCCCAGATGATTTCATAGCGCGTGGCGCCACCCACCGACAGCCAGCGAAACGTGGGATGCACACTATCCACCCATTTTTCGTTTTCGGGTGCAATCAAGATGGCGCGACCGATGGGGCGCGCAGGTTGAATTGGCGGTACGGCTACGCTCGGCTGCGGGGGAGGCGAAGTCACAACCGATACGGTCACTGTACGCCCACGCGTCGGTGCGGCTTGCGCGCGCGTCACGCGTCGCGCTGGACGCGAAGCACGACGCGTGACCTTGGCGCGCGCACGGGCTTGCGTACTCTTGGTCTTTTTCTTGGGCGTCGCGCGCTGGGTTTTCGATTTCTTGGACATCGCCCCAACCCAAGGTATCGTTGCGAGCAAAATCCAATCTGCCCAAGACATCCATCCGCCCATCTTGCCTACGGAGTCGTGGGCGCGGCTGGTGGTGCAGACGGTTCCGGCGTCGGCGCCACAGGAGCAGTCGGCTTGACGGTCTTTTTCTTCTTGGGCGCCGCTTTCTTGGTCGCCTTCTTGGGTGCCGCTTTCTTGGCGGGCTTTTTCTCCGCTTTCTTGGGCGCCGCGAGGAACAAAGGCGTTGCCAATCCCAGCAAGGTGTCGAGCAAAGCGTTCATCGTAACCTCCGATTAGGTAAATGACGTTACGCAGTTGTAGAACAAGTTTGAAACTCGTCCTACGTTTCACGCCCAATTTTCTTACTGCGTAACATGAGTGGGTAATCCTTGTTGGTTAAAGACGCAGTGTACGCGCTAGAACAAATGTGCTGTTGGCTGAACTCGTCATTGATTTTGCTAGGCAACACCTCCTCTCTGCATCAGCGTTCATTGCTTGTTGCAGAGTATAACACACATCGCGCGCGATTTCAAGACCTTGACAGGGATTTTTGGGGGAAATTTTCAAAATTCGTTCTCAGGTATGACGGAGGACGGAAGACGGAGGACGAAAGACGAAAGAAACTTCCGTCCTCCGTCCTCACGGTGTCACGCTAATCGTGTAGCAGATGCGGAAATAGTTGGGGGAGGCACTCTCGGTGCAATGCTCGCCTGCCTTCCAGTTATCCGTTCCTGCAAACGTCGCCGTTGCTGTGCCTAGCGGATCGTCGGGGGCAAGGGTGTCTTCTTCGCGACCCTTGACCGTGATGGTCAGGTTTTGCGTGCGCATCAGCAAAAAGGTGTACACAATGTCGCTAATCGGCTTGGTCTCGCCGGTGTTGATGCTGACCTGACCTGTGGGGGGCCAGCGCTTGTTCTGCCCGTTCACCGTGAATTCTAGCCACACTTCGCCAGGACCGCAGTTCATCACACAGCCCGGCGCGTCCGAATCGGTATCGTTGTGGATGAGGACGCGGGTAAAGGTCACGGTGACGGTGCACGCGTTCGTGGTCGCGTTCACCGCGTTGCTGGGACTCGATTCGCCGGCGGTGTTGTAGGCGCGCACCGAGTACGCCGCCGCTGTCCCGCACGGTAGCGAACCGACGGTGACTGTGCGCGCGCCTGTGCCGTCGTAGGCAGGTAGAGTCGCTAGCGGCTTGCTCTCACCCGAACGATAGACGTGAAACCCCGATTCGTTGGTGGCATTGTCGGTGAAGGTGAGGGTGAGCGTGGTGGTCTGGACAGTCGTGGCGTTCAAGTTCGTCGGCGCGCACGGAATCGTGACGACGGAAACGGTAGGGCTGGGCGCCGATTCGCCCGCCGCGTTGTGGGCGCGGATGTAGAACCCGGCTTGGAGGTTGCACGGACGCCCTGTCCATTCGTACGATCGTTTGCCTGTGCCGGCTTGCGCTTCGATGTGCAACACCGGCGCCGCAACGCCGGCTTGGTAGATGCGAAAGCCGCGCTCATCGGTCGAGTTGTCCGTCCACTCGAAGCGAATCGTGGTGCCCGTGCCGATAGCCATCCAATCGCTAGGCGCGGCGGGGGCTTGGGGAGACGGCGATGCCGTCGGGGTGATGGTGAGCGTGACCTGCGGCGTCGCCGTCGGCGCGATTGGCGTCGGCGTGGGCGAGGGCGTCGCTGAGGGTGACGGCGTGGGCGAGGGGAGCCAAATCGTCGGCGTGAGCGTGGGCGCGACGGCGGTGCGCGGCAAGACCGTGACCGAAACGCTAATCGGATCGCTGACGAGTCCAGCGATGTTGTACGCGCGCACCGCGAGCGTGTGCGTGCCGAGAGTCGCCTGCCACGTCTGCACGAGCGTGAAATTCATTTGCCCCTGCGGCGTGGGCGACCGATCCTCGCGCACCACCTTGTCGTCCACGAGGAGTTGCACACGCACCACGCCTTGTGGGTCCGCGGAGGTGGATTGCACCACAATCGTGTCACCCTCGTAGAACTGACTACCGCTGGGGGG
>JAOACU010000184.1 GCA_026417715.1 Anaerolineae bacterium
CTATTTACGCTTTCAGCAACGGACTTTCAAAGGTTCCGATGTGCAAAAGTTTCTTGTGGAATTGCTCCGCGCGGTACGCGGGCCGATTATCTTGTTGTGGGATCGTAGCCCCACCCATAAAGATCGTGGTGTGCAAGCATTCATTCAGAAACACCCACGCTTACACTGTGAATACTTTCCGGGTTATGCCCCCGAACTCAACCCCGCCGAGTTTGTGTGGACCCAAGCAGACGCAGCGTTAGCCAATAGTGCCCCCGATGACTTGACAGAGTTGCGGACACGATTGAACAAATCCAAGCGGCGGTTGTGTAACTCCCAGCAACTAAAGATATTTCTCTGTGACCTCTGTGCGCTCTGGCAAGATTCAGTACGGCTGAGCAGTTACGATTTATTAAACAAGCTCTTAGTTACTCAGGCCCTACCCGCTAGTTTTTGCCTTTTGCGTTGATTCCCAACTTGGTGTAGAATCAACAACCACAGCCGGTCGGCGGTCAGCGGTCATCGGTCTTCCGTCGTCGGTCATCCGTCGTCGGTCATCGGTCACATTCAAAGAGGTGCTTATGAAACTCATCACTTTTGTTGCAGGTGGACAAATTCACTGGGGCGCGTTGCACGGCGAAATGGCAATTGACCTGAATCTAGCGCGTGCGCTCTTTTTGGCTTCGCGCGGCTTGGAAGCCAAATACCTTGCTAGCGACGTCCTCGATTTTCTACGACAAGGCGAAAGCGCGTGGGAAGCCGCGCAAGAGACACTCGAATTTTTTGGGCATCGCTTGATGGACGGCATTTCGTTCCGCCGCGAGAACGCAACGCTTCTTGCGCCCATCAGCAATCCGTCCAAAGTGATTGGCGTCGGCTTGAACTATGCCGAACATCGGCGCGAACACGCCAGCGAAAAGCCCGAATATCCGGTGCTCTTTGCCAAATTCCCCAGCGCGATCATCGGACCCGATGAAGCCATCACTTGGGATCCAACAATCACGCAAAAAGTAGATTACGAGGGCGAACTCGGTATCGTGATTGGCAAACGCGCGCGTCGCGTCTCGGAAGCCGAAGCACTCGATTTTGTGTTTGGCTATTGCAACGTGAACGACATCAGCGCGCGCGATCTACAATTCGATGAAAAAGGCGCCAAGCAGTGGACGCGTGGCAAATCGCTCGATACGTTCTGCCCGATTGGACCCTACATCGTTTCCAAGGACGAGATTGCGGATGTGCAAAATCTTTCGATTCGCACGTGGGTCAACGGCGAATTGCGTCAAGACTCGAACACGGCAAATATGATTAGCAACGTCGCACAACTCGTGTCGTTCATCTCGCATGGCATCACACTCTTGCCCGGCGACATCATCGCAAGTGGCACACCCAGTGGTGTGGGACACTATCGCCAACCGCCTGTGTATCTCCAACCCGGCGATGTCGTCGAAGTGGAGGTGGAAGGGCTTGGACGGTTACGAAATCCGGTGCGGTGACGGCAACTGTCAGCAGACGAGATTCGTTGAAGTAGTGTTATGCGCGTTTATCAAATCGTGATTGACACCAACGTCTGGATTGCGGCTCTCCGCTCCAAACGTGGTGCATCGCACAGGTTACTTTCGCTAATTGATAGCGGCAAGTTTGAAATCAATATTTCTGTTCCGCTGATTTTGGAATACGAAGAGACTGCCAAACGCTTGGTGGGAGAAATTGCGCTGACAGAACAAGATATTGATGACATCTTGGATTATGTTTGTAAAGTTGCCAACCATCGAAAAATCTATTATTTGTGGCGACCTTTTCTGAGCGACCTCGAAGATGATATGGTGTTGGAGTTGGCTGTGACTTCTGAATGTGATTTCATTATCACATTCAACCAAAGTGATTTTCGTGGTATCGAGCGATTTGGCTTGGCGGCTATTACACCGCAACAGTTCCTGCGACTGATAGGAGCGTTGTCATGAACACAATCAGTTTACGATTACCAGACTCGCTTTACGCGCGCCTACGCGAGTTAGCGACACGGGAGAGTGTCTCGATTGATCAGTTCATTACGTTGGCGTTGGCGGAAAAACTCTCGGCACTGATGACGGAAGAATACCTTAGCGAACGTGCCAAACGCGGAGACCGGAAGAAATTTGAGCGTGCCTTGCATCGAGTTGCAGATATTGAACCTGAAGAACGAGACCGACTATAAAATGAAACCCCTCATCGGCATTCCAACGCGCACCCAAGTTGAAAACGATTTGATCCGCTACAGCGCGCTCGCTACCTACACCCGCGCGCTTGATCTTGCTGGCGGTGCACCGGTGTTGATTCCACTCAATCTGAGCGATGACACCTTGCGCACCATCTTTGAACGACTAGACGGCTTGCTCTTGCAAGGCGGCGTGGATGTGCATCCGCGCGAGTACGGTGAAGAGGTCGCGCCGTACTGCGGTGAGATTGACGAAGCGCGCGACGCAACCGAATTACGTTTGACGCGCTGGGCACTGCAAGCACACTTGCCGATTCTGGCGATTTGTCGCGGCATTCAACTGCTCAACGTTGCCGCGGGTGGCTCATTGTATCAAGACATTGCCGCGCAAGTACCGAACGCACTTCAACATCCCCACATCAAAGGCAATCCGTATTCGTTTCGCGCGCATACTATCGCCATCGAGCCCGAATCGCAGTTGGCGCGCGCGCTCGGTACAACACAACTTGAAGTGAATAGTTTGCATCACCAAGCCATCAAACACGTTGCGCCGCGATTCCGCGTCACCGCCCGCGCGCCCGATGGCATCATCGAAGGAATCGAAGCGGAGAACGCGCATCATTTCGCGCTGGGCGTGCAATTTCATCCCGAATGGATGATTGACGAAGAGCCGCGAATGTTGGGTATCTTTGACGCATTCATTCGCGCGATGAACCACAGGAACGAGGAGCGTTGAATGATCGAAGAAATGGAACGCAAGTTTTTTGAACTCAAGGGCAAACTCGAAGTTGGGGTCGTCACCGAAGAAGAATTCAAAGCCCAAGTTCAAAAACTACGTTTCCAAGATAAGCAAGGACGTTGGTGGATGCTGGGCGCGCAGAGCGGTCGTTGGTATATGTACGACGGTGCGCGCTGGATTCCCGGCTATCCGCCGCGCGATGCAGTCGAGACGACTGCCCCAGCACCAACCGAAGCACGCGAAGCCATACCGACTGCCGCGCCAACGACCGAAACGCGCGAAACTGCACCTGCCGTTGCGCCGACCATCGAAACGCGCGAAGCCGCACCTGCGGTTGCGCCAACAACCGAAACGCGCGAAACTGCACCTGCCGTTGCACCGACTATCGAAACGCGCGAAGCCGCGCCGACCGTTGCGCCAACAATCGAAACGCGCGAAGCCGCGCCGACCGTCGCATCAACAATCGAAACGCGCGAAGCCGCGCCTGCCGCTGCGCCGACCGTCGAGACACGCGAAACCGCACCCACTGTTGCGCCGACCATCGAAGCGCGCGAAACCGCGCCGACCGTCGCGCCAACTACCGAAACGCGCGAAACTGCACCTGCCGCTGCGCCGACCATCGAAACGCGCGAAGCCACACCTGCCGTCGCACCGACTGTCGAAACGCGCGAAACCGCGCCTGCTGTTGCACCGACTATCGAAACGCGCGAAGCCGCGCCTGCCGCTGTGCCTCCCACAGTTCCTCCTCCAGAAGACGTAAAGAGCGTACCGCATCCGCGCGTGAGTATCCCTGCACCACCTCCGTTGCCTGTTAGTGGTCCCGTTCTGATTGCTGGCGCGGCGTTTGTGGCACTACTTGGCGTGATCGTGTTTTGGATCGTTCTCGATAATGTCGTGCCGAATCGTCCGATTAGCCGTTTCTTTGCTGGCTTGTTGGGTGCACCAGCAACACCCACGCCGACTGTCGTTGCGGGACCGAACATCGCGCCGCTGCTCAATCAGGGTGATCAACTGTTGCTTCGCAGTCACATTGACGTTGCCATCATGCAGTATCAAAACGCGGCACAACTCGCGCCGAACAGTGCCGAACCGTTGGTGCGTTGGTCGCGCGCGCTCGCGTTCAAGGGGCTGATGTCCGATGCGCTGGCTAAAGCACAACAAGCCCTGCAACGCGCGCCGAATGATGTCGAAGTGCACGCGCAATTGTGTCGCGCGTACGCGTGGAGCGGACAAATTGACAATGCGGTGCGCGCGGGTGAGCGCGCCGTGCAACTCAATATGCAAAACGTCAACGCGCGCGCAAACTTGGCAGAGGCATACTTGCTCGCGCGGCGAATGGTCGAGGCACAAGCCGCCGCGAATGCCGCGCTCCAACTCGCGCCTGCCAGCGCGGAGGCACATCGCGCGCAAGCGTGGGTGTACACGATTCAGGGGCAAAAGGAAAACGCGCTCAACGAATGGCGACAAACGATCGCGCTTGAACCCAATTTCTATTTTCGTCACTTTGAGTACGGCGAAGTGTTGCGCTTGTATTTCAATCTGCCCGATGAAGCCGCTGCCGAACATCAAAAAGCCGTAACGCTGTACGGTGCCTACGTCCCGGCGATTAGTCGGCTGGGATTGTCACTGTTGGCGGCGAACAAACCGCAAGAGGCGATTCCTCACTTGCGTCGCGCACTCACGCTCGATTCGACCAGCGAAGCATACGCGAATTTGGGGTTGGCGTTTGGAATGGCGAATGAATGCGCGCAAGCCATTCCGTACTTTGAAGAGGCGTTGCGAATGGATCCAAACAATGCCGTTGCGCAACGTGGTTTGACAGATTGCCGCGCCGGCAAAACGCCGACCCTGCCACCACCACAATCATTGCAGGTGCCCATCACACCACCGATGGTCACAAAGTAAGGGCGAAGCATTGCTTCGCCCTTACTTTTTACCACGTTCCGCTTTTTGCGCAATCATCTGCCCGATGATTTTCGATGCCTCTTCCACCGTTGCCTCGTTGAACGAATGCTTGAACGTACTCATAAACAACGCATCGAGTCCTTGCAACACTTCGGCTTCGGTGCCGCCATGCCGCTCACGATACATTTCGATCAACTTGTTGCGTTGATTCGCGGACATTAGCGGCGCGCGACGCGCAGCGCGTTCCTTTTCGACAGTCGGCGGTGTCGTTGCGCGCATCACATCTTCCGCACTTGCCAAGCCGGCACCGGGAAGCAAACCGTACCCCATCGCCGCGAGCGCGCGTCCGATTGCCGATGTCTCCGCAACTTCCCAAGGAAAATCGCGTTCGGCGTTCGTGCCACCCTTTTTGCGACTCGTTGCGATGCCGTGCCGCGTACCGTAGATTTCACTCGTCACGGTGACGAGGAGCGTGAGTTGTTCGGGATTGTCAAGCAAGACTTTGGGTTCGTGAAAATCGAGACGCTTGCCTTGTTTGCGATGATCCTCATTCGCCATCGCGAGTTTGCCGTCCACGGCCACGTATGCGTGTTCAACTGTCTGCCACTGATCAGCGACCTTACGCCGCGATTCCAGAACGACGATGTAGTCGGCGAACTCTTCGTGTTTAACTGAGCCCACATCGCGCGCCTTGCGACATAGTGCCAAAACTTCTTCGCGTGTCATTTTCCCTCCTTCACAATCACCGCAAGACCTCACAGGGCTCCAAGACCTGTGAGGTCTAAACAATCATTCACCTTACGCCAAGGTCTAGAAAAATGTGGTGTGAAATGTAGGACAAGTTGGCAAACTTGTCTTACCCACGTCCGCTCAAAAATTCTGCCACTTGGGCACGAATTTGATCGTCGCGTGGCTCGCTGAAATCAAACCATCGAATTCGCGCGTCATCCAAGCGAAACCAGGTGTACTGATGATGCACGAATCGTCGCGTATCGCGCTTGAGTTGTCGAATTGCCTCCTCGCGTGTCAACGCGCCGTTCAAGTACGCCGCCATCTGCCGATAGCCCAACCCGCTCATCGCTGGCAAATCCGATGTGTAACCATGTGCCAACAGCGCGCGCACTTCTTCGACGAGTCCTTGCTCAATCATTC
>JAOACU010000185.1 GCA_026417715.1 Anaerolineae bacterium
GTACATCACTACCAGCGCGAGCATAAAGCCCGGAATCGCCAAGCCGATAAAGCCGATGAAGGTGAAGAAATAATCAAAAAAAGAGTAGCGATGCACGGCAGAGTAGATTCCAATCGGGAGCGCTAATGCCCACGTAAAAATCACCGCCGCGAGTGAAATGACAATCGTCAATGCTAAACGATCACCAATCACATCCAACACTGGACGATTCCACTCGATTGCCATTCCAAAGTTGCCTTGCATAATCAAGCCCATCCACTTGAGATACTGGATGTGAAAGGGCTGATCCAGACCGTACTGTTCGCGCAACGCTTGCGCTTCCGCATCGGTGATGCCGGTGCCCGAGGCAGACATCATTGCGATATACGAAGTCACAAAATCGCCGGGCGGAAGTTGGATGATGAGAAACGCGAGAACGCTGATTGCCCAAATCGTCAACAATGCCAAGAGGACACGTCGAATGATATATCCGATCATACATCCGTTCCATCGGTAGGGGCGAAGCAGTGCTTCGCCCCTACCACAACGCCATTACGATTTGAAGAAGAAGGTGATGGGTTGCGATGTGCATGGCGTGCGCGCGTGTTGCGCGTTCACCTGACGTTCGGGGATGTTGCCCATATTGTTCTTGACGATGCGCACACCCATAAACGCCGGCGATTGACCCACCGTGCCAATGCTCCATTGTTGTTCGACGATGATCTTCCAGATTTCTTTGGCGGTCGCGATTTGTTCTTCTTCCTTGAGACCGAATGCCTTGCGGAACAACTCCATCGCGCGCAACATTTCGGGATCGTCCGGCTTTTTGCCTTGCGTGGGATCGTTGTACCACTTGGCGAACGCCATACCCATATGGCACTCGGCGGCGTCCACCGGCAAGGCGTGACGCGCAAAGAGGAAGAGCATCTCCGAACCATCGTTCGCCCACGTGATGATTTGATGCGCGCTGTTGGCGGTCGTACCGAATGCCTGACTGCGCTCCATCTCTTTGACATCCACGTCAATCCCGATCTTCTTCCATTGCTGTTTGATCATCTCGCCAACTTGGGTGTATGGAATGAACTGCCCACCGACGGTGATCATTTCGAGGCGCAGACGACCTTTGCCATCGGTACGCAAGCGGTAGCCCTCGCTGTCCTTCTTGTCCAGTCCGAGTTTATCAAGAATTTCGTTCGCTTGCTTGACATCGAGGACACACCACTTTTTGTTCCACTCGGGACCTGGCGCGTAGAGTGTATCGGGCGCGGGAGCAGTGGAGCCAGGCGTACCTACACCCAACCAGAACGCCTCGTTCAATTGATCGCGATCAATGCCGAGCGAGAGCGCGTGGCGAAAGTCTTTGTTCTTGAGCCACTTGGCGATTTCAGCATCGCCCTCGTACGCCGTGTTGATGTGCAGTGCCACATCCGAACCGTTGAACGCGGGATCGAGGCGAACGGTATAGTTGCCCTTTTGTTGATTTTCCAAGAACACTGGCAACTTGGCAAGACTCATATGGCGTTCTTGGATGTCGTACTCACCGGCAATCGCGCGCAGGTTCGCCACTTCGAGATTCTCGGCAAGTGTCATTGTGATCCGATCAATGTATGGTAGTTGATTGCCTTCGGTGTCCACTGCCCAGAAGTACGGATTGCGTTCCATTGACCACGTGGGCGTGTTGATCGGCGAAACGGTGCGCCAAGGGGTCATTGTCGGCACTTCGGGGTTGAGTGCCCAACTGTACCTGTTCTTGAGGAGTGATTGCCAACTGTCAAAGCCCAACTCTCTGGCTCTGCGGTTCACCGCTTCTTCGGACGAGTACTTGGGCAAGAACTGTTTGATGTAGTGTGCGGGGCAGTAGCAACCGCCATACGTGCCGAACGCGCCGCGCGTGGCAAAGCCCGCGCCGACAGCGGTGCTACCTGCGAGCAGGTAGGGGAAGTAAAAGTTAGGTTCGGGGAACTCAAAGGCAACGGTATAGTCGTCCACCTTGACGATTCTACCGGGCTTGCCGTTGATCGTCAATTCAAAGAACGGTGTGGGCACAATCGCTTTGTTCGAGTAAATGTCCTCGAACCAAAAGACGAAATCGTTCGCGGTGAATGGTGTGCCATCCGACCATTTAGCGCCTTTGCGCAGGTAAATCGTCGTGACCTTGCCGTCCGCGCTCACTTTCCAGTCTTTGGCAAGTGCGGGAACGATCTTGTTACCAGTGTAATCAAAGTGCAAGATTTTGTCGTTCGAGTTGATGCGGTTGCCGTTCTCGTGATCGGCGGGTCCGGTAAAGCACCGACGCCAGGTGCCGCCGTACTTGCCAATTTCGCGCAAGGGCTTGATCACCATCACATCGGTAGGATCGGGCAAACGTTTGGAGACTTCGGGGAGTCTGCCGGCTTTGACGAGTTCGGCGAGCATTGGCGCTTCTTTGAAGGTCTTGGGATACTGCGAGACATCGCGAATGATCGTAGGACCTTCTAGTTTGCCGATGAGTGTAGCACCCAGTTTTGGCGCAGCCGTCGGTGCGACTGTGGGCTTGGGCGCGGCGGTCGGTGCTGTTGTCGGTTTGGGTGCGGCGGTAGGTGGTGCGGCCGTTGGCGCGGGGGTCGGCGCCGGCGCGCAACTTGCCACCACCGCGCCTAACGATGCCGCGCCGGCAAGTTTCAAAAAGTCACGACGGGTCAGTTTCTTCTTTGACATACATACCTCCTCGTACTAAATCAAAGGTTTGAATCGTGGGTTGATGATCGTTGTCTTTGTCCCTAGCACCACCTCCTTTGTGTGGAGATTGGAGATTAGAGATTAGAGATTGATTGAATCTCCAATCTCCAATCTCCAATCTCCAATCTCTAATCTCTAAACCTCAAAACACACGCGGCAAGTATCCCAAATTTCGTGAGATCGTCTTGGCGGTTTCACGTACCATCGCGCCCATTCGTGGTATGTCCTCCAGCGGCAAACGCGCAGTGGGTGCAGAAATACTTACTGCCGCAACGACGTTACCCGTATGATCGAAAATCGGTACGCCCACACAACGTCCACCAATTTCGTTTTCTTCGTCATCTACAGCGTATCCTTGCTCGCGTACCTTGTCGAGTTCGGCTACAAATTGATCGGGGTCAGTAATCGTCTTTGGGGTCACAGGCGGCAAGCCATAGGTGCTGATCCACTCGAGGACCTTGGGGTTGGGATAACACGACAGAATGGCTTTGCCAAGTGCGGTGCTGTGCGCGCGTTCACGTCGCCCTACTTCGGAACGCATTCCCAACGCTTTGGTGCCCAGCATCCGCTCGATGAACACTACATCGGCACCATCAAGGATCGCGAGATTCACTGTCTCGTTCCACTGATCGCGCAATTGTTGGAGAGCAGGATAAGCGATACGTCGAATTTCGATTTGATCGAGCATCGCAAACGCACGCTCGACGAGTTTCAGTCCCAACCGATATTTGCGCGTTTCGGGATTTTGAGTGAGGAAACCATTTGCCGCCAGTGTCGAGACGAGACTTGCGGCAGTGCTTTTGTGCAAGCCCAGCGCGCGCGCGATTTCTGTCGTCCCTAGTTCGGGATTCTGCTGATCGAATAGATTGAGGATGTCAATCGCGCGCTGTACCGATCCGATTTTAGAGGTGTGTGACATTTTAAAGTCGTACGATTAGATAGCACAACATCAATATTGTTTGTTATTATAGAACTCTGTTCTTGATTATAGCACAATTTTTTATAAAGTCAAGAAGTGCCAAAGTCAGTTGTTGGCGGAGACACCGCGACAAGAACCCGAAGTCGCTCGTTCGGTGAATTGTTTAGCCAGCGAAGAGTTTGCCGGACGCTTCGCCGTGAGTTTGACCAAACGGGTGGGCTTGATTTATTCGACTGTCAATAGACGTTGCCCCACACCCTTGACGAAATGATACATTGCATACAATTCCCAGGCAAACGGAACGTAACCACCATAGCCCAACAGCGGCATCTCAAAGATGTGCGCGAAATTCACAAACGGCACGGTGTAGTACCACTTGGGTAATGCAAAGATGTTCCACATCTCCCAGAAGAACCCACAGACGATTCCTGCCATTGCAAGCGTGATGATGTTACGCCAATCGCCGCGCGTGGCTTGCTCCAAGAGCGATGCGCGTCCGCGCAAAAAGTTCAGCGCGTCAACAAAAAGGAACAGCCAAATCCACGTGAACGGGAAAAAGTATCGTGGCAAGAACAATACTCCCGCGAACAAAAACACGGCGACATACATCGCGACCCACGCGTGACGTGGCGTAAAGTTGATGCGTGCGCGATTGTGCCATCGTTCGACAAATCCGAACGTGCCGATCAACTCGCGCGTCTCGAATACCGCCGGCATCACCGTCGAAAAATCGAGTGTGCCGACAATCAGCATCTCCCAGAACGATGGATCGTGTGAGCCAAGATAGTGCCAGTTCAGCAGAAAATAGTTGTGGAACTCGAAAATCCACCACACCGGCGCGCTGATTGCAAACAGCGCGAGAAATTCGCGCGGCGCGCGCAGAAGCAACGATGTGCCCTTACGCATCACCACAAGCGCGTCTACCGTGAGAATGTAGCCCAACCACAACGGGAAAAACGCATACTCGCCGAACACGCCCAAGTGTGTCCACGAGGCGAACCAAAAGAACGCGATGAGCGCGAGTCCAACGAAAAGATGCAAGGGAAAAGATTTGATACGCATAATCTCACCTCGCCTAGACAAAAATCTGCGATTCGCCAAAACGCGGAGAGTGTGATAGAATTTGAATTGTCTTGATTGCCTACCGTGAAAAATCGTTGGCGATTGTATGTCTAGGAATTGAACGTGTCATCCGCCACTGCACGCACAGCCCCGACACAAACCGATGATGCCGAATTGGTGCGCGCCGCTCAACGCGGCGACAAGCGCGCGTTTGCACAACTCGTCGAAAAGTACGAAGCGCGCGTCTACAACTTGGCACGCAAAATGATGCGCGATCCGCAAGACGCTGAGGATGTGTTGCAAGAGACGTTCATCAGCGTCTTTCGGCATCTCAACGATTTTCAGGGCGATGCGTCGTTTTCGACGTGGCTCTATCGCATCGCCACCAATGCCGCGCTGATGAAGTTGCGCGCGCGTAAACCGCCTGCACTCTCACTCGACGAACCTGTCGAGGCGGATGGCGATGAGTTGATGCCGCGCGAAATCGTGGACTGGGGCATCACACCCGAAGAAGCCGTGTTGAACGATGAGATACGCGCGCAGATGGACGCGGCGGTCGCCGCGCTCCCCGAATCGCTGCGCGCCGTTTTCATCTTGCGCGACATCGAGGGACTCTCGGTGCAAGAAACCGCCGATGTGTTGGGTATCAGCGTTCCCAACGTCAAGACGCGTTTGCATCGCGCGCGGTTGATGTTGCGTGAGGAATTGTCCGCGTACTTCAAAGGACGGAGGACGAAGGACGGATGACGGAAGATTTTCGATTTTCGATTGGCGATTTGCGATTGGCAGTGCAATTGGCAATCGAAAATCGGCAATCGGCAATCTGTCGTCGGTCTTCCATCATCCGTCATCGGTCATCGAGAGGGTTACGATGAAACACCATCACACGGACTTGTGCGCACAACTTGAATCGCAGTTGCCGGATTATCTCGACGGTGAAGCGCGCGCAGAAATTTGTCGCGCGATTGAAGCGCACCTTGCCGATTGTGAGAACTGTCGTATCGTCGTGGATACGCTGAAGAAGACGATTGCGTTGTATCGCTCTGCACCTTGCGACGAGGTGCCGCGCGATGTACACGCGCGCTTGGTGCGCGTGTTGAACTTGGACGATTTGCTCTCACCCCGTTAAGCCCCATCGCGCGCGCACGCGCGTTTCGATCGGTGCGAAGATCAGCCGATCTACCACGAGTCCAATCGCGATGATGACGAGCATCACCGCGACCACTTGGCTCATATCGTTCAACTCGCGCCCCATCATCAGC
>JAOACU010000186.1 GCA_026417715.1 Anaerolineae bacterium
GGGATCAGGGTACAGGGGTCAGAGGTCAGATTTTTTCTGTACCCTGACCCCTGACTCCTGACACCTAACCCCTGACTCCTGACACCTAACCCCTGACTCCTGACACCTAACCCCTAACACAGGAGGAAACAATGCGATTGAAAGACAAAGTAACACTCATCACCGGCGGTGCGGCTGGCATCGGCAAGGCAACGGCGGAACGATTCGCAGAGGAAGGCGCAAAGGTCGTCATTTGCGATGTCAACGAACAAGTCGGACAAGAGACGGTGAAATTGTTGGGACCCGACGCGCGCTTTTACAAAGTGAACGTTGCGAATCGGCAAGAAGTGCAAGCGTGGGTGGACGATGTGTGGAACAAGTACGGGCGTATTGACGTGCTCGTCAACAATGCGGGCATCTTGCGCGACGCGCAACTCGTCAAAGTGAAAGATGGTGCGTTGGTCGGACAAATGTCCGAAGCCGATTTCGATTTGGTGATCGCGGTCAACCTGAAAGGCGTGTTCAACTGCACACAAGCGGTCGCGCCGTATATGATCAAGCAAGGCGGCGGCGTGATTCTCAACGCAACTTCGATTGTTGGGATTGACGGCAACTTTGGGCAGACGAATTACGTTGCCACCAAAGCCGGCGTGATTGGAATGACCAAGGTGTGGGCGCGCGAACTGGGACGCTATAACATTCGCGTCAACGCGGTTGCACCTGGGTTCACTGCCACCGACATCATCAAGTCAATGCCTGAAAAAATCATCGAAGGGATGAAAGCGCGCACACCACTCGGTCGAATGGGACAACCACGCGACATTGCGAACGCGTACTTGTTCCTCGCCTCCGACGAAGCGAGTTTCATCACGGGCGATGTGTTGCGTGTGGATGGCGGGATTGTGGTGGGAACGTAGTGGTCGGCGTTCGGTGTTCAGTGTTCAGTATTCAGTGTTCAGTATTCAGTAGGCGTCACTGTCCACTGAACACTGAATACTGAATACTGTCCCACTGTCTCACTGTTCCACTGTCTCACTGGGAGGATAGATGCACTCTGCCGATTTGCTCACCGCACGCGCACGACTCACACCGCAGCGCGAAGCACTCCTCTACACGCACACGGGCGAACGATTTACGTACGCGCAATTGAACGCGCGCGCGAATCGCGCGGCGAATTGGTTGCGCGCGCTCGGCGTTCAAAAGGGTGATCGCGTTTCGATTCTCGCGCACAACAGCGTCATCTATCTCGATTTGTTCTACGGCGTGGCAAAAATCGGCGCGGTCTTTGCCCCACTCAACTGGCGACTCACCGCGCGCGAACTCTCGTACATCGTCGGCGATTGCGAACCCAAAGTGGTGTTGTGCGGACCCGAATTCGTCGGAACGTTGAACGAAATGCGCGAGGTATTGCGCGGCGCGCACACCGTCAGCGTCGAAAGCGCGCGCATCGAAGGCGCGCGGATGTACGAAGACGAAACCGCGCGCGCGTCCGATGCTGAACCCGAACGTCCACCACTCGACGCGGATGATCCGTACTGCATCCTTTACACTTCGGGTACAACAGGACGGCCGAAAGGCGCGGTGTTGCCGCATCGTCAAATTTTGTGGAACTGCATCAACACGGTGGCGAGTTGGGGTTTGCGCGAAGACGATGTATCGCCGGTGCTGACGCCACTTTTTCACGCAGGCGGCTTGTTCGCGTTCCTCACACCGATTTTTTACATCGGTGGACGCATCGTCCTTGCGCGCACGTTCGACGCCGAACAATCGTTGCGTCTCATCGTTCAAGAAAAGTGCACGGTCGTACTCGGTGTGCCGACGCTGTTCCAAATGTGGTACAACACCACATACTTTCAACACGCCGATTTTTCGTGTGTACGCTTTTGGATCAACGGCGGCGCGTCAATTCCTGTGCCGTTGATGGAAGCGTGGGTCAAAGCCAAAGGTGGTGTGTTTCGTCAGGGCTATGGTCTCACCGAAGTTGGACCAAATTGCTTTAGTATGACCGATGAAGAATCGGTGCGCAAGCGCGGCTCGGTGGGCAAACCGATTTTTCACAGCAAGATGCGCTTGATCAATCCCGAAACTGGGCAAGAGGTCGGTGTGAATGAGCCAGGCGAATTGCTCATTTGGGGTCCGCACGTGTGCGCGGGTTATTGGCGCAATCCCAAAGCGACTGCCGAATCCATCACCGATGGTTGGTTTCACACCGGCGATATGGCGCGACGCGATGAAGATGGTTTTTACTACATCATCGGTCGCTTCAAAGATATGATCAAGAGCGGCGGCGAAAACGTGTACGCCGCCGAAGTCGAAACGGTGTTTCGCGATCATCCTGCAGTGCAAGATGCCGCGCTCATCGGCGCGCCCGACGAAAAATGGGGCGAAGTCGGTTGGATGATTGTGTTGCTCAAAGCAGGACAAACCGCGACCGAAGACGAGTTGCTGAAATTTTGCGAAGGCAAACTCGCACGATACAAAATTCCCAAACGCGTCATTTTCACCGATGCGTTTCCGTACTCGCCGTATGGGAAGGTGGAGAAGAGTAAGTTGAAGGAAAGGTATTTGTAGGGGTCAGGGTATAGGGGTCAGGGTATGGGATTCAGGGTACGGGATTCAGGGTACAAAAAATCTGATCCCTGACCCCTAACCCCTAACCCCTGACCCCTACGTGGAGGAAAAAACAATGCCCAAGACACACGCCAACGGCATCAACATCTATTACGAAATTCACGGCACGGGTGAACCGCTCGTGCTGATTGCTGGGCTGGGTTACAGTTCTTGGATGTGGCACAAGGTGGTGCCTGGCTTGGCAAAACATTTTCAGGTCATCGTGTTCGATAATCGCGGCGTCGGTGAAACCGATAAACCCGCGGGACCGTACACCGCGCAAATGCTCGCCGATGACACAGCGGGTTTGTTGAACGCGCTCGGCATTGCGCGCGCGGCGATTCTCGGTCATTCGATGGGTGGATTCGTTGCGCAAGCGTTCGCACTCGCGTATCCAACGATGGTCAGCAAACTGATTCTCTCCGCGACGAACTTTGGTGGACCGCGCGCGATTCCTGTTACACCCGAAGCGCTCGCCGTGTTGACCGATATGAAATCGGATCCCATCGAGCGACTCAAGCGCGGCATTCTCATCAGTTGCGCGCCGGGTTTTGGTGATGCGCATCCAGAGATTGTGCAAGAGTGGCTCGAGTTTCGCATCAAGAACCCGATTGACCCCGCCGCCTATCAAGCCCAGTTAGCCATCGGCTTGGCGTTGGCATCCGAAGAAGCGTGCTTTGAACACAAACTCAAGAACATCACGGCGCCGACGTTGATTTTGTTCGGTGAACACGACAAGGTGGTGCCGCCGGGCAACGCCGAACTGTTGGCAAAGCAAATCCCCAACAGTACGATTCGCATTCTGCCAAACGCAGGACACTTTTACCCGTTCGATGCCACCGACGCGGCGGTGCAAGCCATCGTCGAGTTCTTGAAACAGTGAGCGCGTTCGACCAGTTCATCACGTTTCTTGCAACGCGCGATTTGGCGCGCACCGACGAGTTTTACACGCGTGTACTCGGTTTGCCGCTGGCGCGCGATCAAGGCGATTGTCGCATCTATCGCGTGAGCGCGTGCGCGTTCATCGGCTTTTGCGAGCGCGCGAACGCAAGCGAAGCGCGCGGTGTGATCCTCACACTCGTCACGGACGATGTGGACGCGTGGTACGCGCGTTTGTGCGCGCAAGGCGTCGTGTTCGAGAAACCGCCCACGCACAATCCGCGCTATGGCATCTATCATTGCTTTTTGCGCGACCCGAATGGTTATCTGATCGAGATTCAACGCTTTGACGAACCTTTGAGCAACGGAGCAATCAATGTCTGACAAGCCCACGATCGTTCCCGACCAATCGGGAATCATCAAGGTTGAAAATGGCACGCGTCAGATTTACTGGGAGTATTTTGGCAAGGGTGAAAAAGAAGTCGTCGTGTTGCTGAATGGCGTTGGGATGATGACGCGCAACTGGTATCGTATTCTTCCCAACATTCATCCCGACTATGATGTTCTGCTCTACGATTATTTCGGGCAAGGTGGTTCATCGCAAGAAGACGAGCCGTACTACATTCACAAATTCGCCGAGTATCTGATTGCGATTCTCGATGAACTACAAATCGAAAAAATCCATCCGATCGGTGTATCGTACGGTGGATTCATCGGCGCCGAGTTGGGACGCTTGTATCAGCATCGTTTGCACACCTTGACACTTTCGGGGATTCTGCTCACGCGCGAGACACTGTTTCAGATGTATCAAGATTTGTCATTGCGTTTTTATCGCGCGCCCGATCCTGCACTGGACATTTACACGCAATACCTGTACGAAAAAATTTTTGGCGAAGAATTTGCGCGGCAAATTTACGGCGCAACGATGGAAAAGATGCGGCTGAATTTCTACGAACGCTACAAAGGCAAAGAGCATTGCTTGATTCGTCTCACCGAAGCGCAAAACCCGTTCTTTGAAAACATTGACCGCAACCCCGACGCGTATCGTTACGTTCAAACACCCGTGCTGATTCTAACAGGCGATCAAGACCGCGCGATTCCGCCTTGGCAACAAAGAAAACTTCTCGACATTCTACCGAACAGTCGGCAGATTATGATTCCAGGGAGCGGACACCTGACGTATTTGGAAAAGCCAGAAATTTTTTGGGGCGCGGTGAAAAAGTTTTTGGCGGCAAAGAGTATTTGTTTCGATTGAATTGATTGTGTATTACGTATTACGTATCACGTATTGCGTATTGCGTATTTCGTCACGCAATACGCAATACGGCGTACCCTGATGCCCTACGCCCAAATCATCTCCACTGGTCGTTACATCCCAGAAAAAGTTGTAACGAACCAAGACCTGAATCGAATACTCGGCGAGGATGTGGACACGTGGCTGATTGAGAATGTCGGCATTCGCGAACGCCACGTGATGGCGGACGATGAGACGACATCGGATATGATTGTTGCTGCATCGCGTCAAGCCCTTGTGCGCGCCAATCTCCAGCCCACCAATCTCGATTTAATCATCGTCGCGACCGATACGCCCGATTACATCAGCCCTGCGACCGCGTCTGTGGTGCAAGCGAAACTTGGCGCGACGAACGCGGGCACGTACGATGTGAACTGCGCGTGTGCGGCGTGGGTCACTGCGCTCGATCTTGCCGCGCGCTACATCGCAACGGATTCCGATCTCAAAACGATTCTGGTTGCAGGCGGCTACGGGATGACCAAGTTTCTCGATTGGCACGACAAGTACACCGCGACATTGTTTGCAGATGGCGCGGGCGCGGTCATCGTGCGCGCGGGCGATGCGCCAGGGTATCTCGCAGGCAAACTCGTCGCGCGCGGCGAGTATCACGACGCGCTCGGCATCTACACGGGTGGCACGTATCGTCCCGCCACGCCAGAGGTGGTCGCACAACTCGGCAAGCCACGTGTGCAATTCGTCAAAAAATTTCCAAAGACTTTTAACTCGGATAACTGGCCCCCCCTCGTGCGTGCCGTCGTCGCCAAAGCAGGACTCACACTCGACGACATCGCACTTTTTCTGTTCACGCAACTCAACCTCCGCACCATCGAATTCGTGATGCAAAACCTGAATCAACCAATGAGCAAGACGCATTGGATTATGGACAAGTGGGGTTATCTCGGTTCGGCGTGCATTCCCGTCGCGCTCGATGATCTGCTGGAACGCGAACCCACACGGCTGAAACGCGGCGACAATGTGGTGTTCTGCGCGACGGGCGGTGGGATGGCGATGGCGGCGAGTGTGTGGCGATGGATTGTTTAGGGGTTAGGGTACAGGGTTCAGGGTACAGGGTACAGGGTTCAGGGTTCAGGGTACAAAAAATCTGATCCCTGACCCCTAACCCCTAACCCCTAACCCCTAACCCCTAACCCCTAACCCTGTCTCTTATACACA
>JAOACU010000187.1 GCA_026417715.1 Anaerolineae bacterium
ATGTCATTGCTAAGATGGAACGTTTCACGATGCATCTGCCCGGCATCGGCTCAAACAACTGGGTGATCAGCGGCAAAAAGACAACGACGGGCAAACCGATTCTGGCAAACGATCCACACCTTGGGATTCAAATGCCTTCGATTTGGTACGCCAACGGTTTGCACTGCATCGTCAAAACACCCGATTGTCCGTACAACGTCGTGGGCTTTTCGTTCCCCGCCGCGCCGGGCGTTGTCATCGGACATAACGATCGAATCGCGTGGGGCGTGACGACGCCGTACGCGGACGTGGCGGATTTGTACATCGAAAAAATCAATCTGAACAATCCCAACCAGTACGAGTATCAAGGCAAGTGGCTCGATTTTGAAATCGTCGAAGAACCGATCAAGGTCAAGGGCGTTGTTTCCGAAACACTCAAAATCAAAATTTCGCGGCACGGTCCGATCATCACACCACTCTTACCCGGCGTGACCGAACAAATCGCGTTTCAGTGGACGGGCTTGCGCGAACGTAGTCGTTTGTTCGCGGCAGTGTTGCAAATCAATCGCGCGCAAAACTGGGACGAATTTCGCGCTGCGCTCAAGTTGTGGGATGTGCCATCACAAAACTTTGTGTACGCCGATGTGGATGGCAACATCGGCTATCAATTGCCCGGCAACATTCCGATTCGTGCCAAGGGCAACGGAATGTTTCCTCTGGAGGGTTGGACAGGCGATCAAGAATGGATAGGTTACATTCCGTTCGACGAGTTGCCTTCCGTTTTCAATCCACCCACGAACTTTATGGCGACTGCGAACAATTGCATTGTGCCATCTACGTACAAGTACTGGCTGCAGTACGATTGCGCCGCGCCGTTTCGCCAACAACGCATCTTTGATTTGATCAAGGCAAAAGACAAACTGAGCATCGAAGATGTCGAAGCGATGCATCGTGACACGTATTCGATACCCGAAGCGCGGCTGAAAACGTACCTTGCCAACCTCACACCGAACGGTCTCTTGCAAGCGCGCGCGCTCGAGTACGTCAAATCGTGGGATGGCTATCTGACGATGGACACGGTCGGTGGCACAATCGTTGCGGCAACGCTACAGCGCATCGTACGCAACACCTTTGGCGATCAACTGGACGCTGATTTAGCCAGAGCGTACTATAGTCGTAGCGATTATCATCAGCGCGCGCTACTCATCTTGCTCGAACAATCGAATAACGAGTGGTGGGATGATGCAACGACAAAGGAGAAAAAAGAAACGCGTGATGACATCTTGCAAAAAAGTTTTGCCGAAGCCATCGAAATCTTGAGCAAGAATTATGGGGATTCGCCAGCGGAGTGGAAGTGGGGACGTTTGCACACAGCGACATTTAGTCACACGCTGGGCAGTGTGCAACCGTTGAATCTGCTCTTTAACGTTGGACCGATTCCCGCGCCTGGCGGTGAAGCAACTGTGATGCGAATGGGTTTCCGCGCGAATATTCCTTTCCCGATTACGAGCGTGTCATCAATGCGAATGATTGTTGATCTTGGGAACTTGGCAAACTCGCGCTATATTCATACCACCGGACAAGTGGGACAGCCACTACACAAACACTATAGCGATATGGTGCTCTTGTGGCGCGATGGTTCATACATCCCGATGCTGTTTGATCGCGCGACGATTGACGCGCGACGCGAGGGGACGTTGATTTTGATACCATGACACTGTAGGGGCGAAGCATTGCTTCGCCCCTACCCAAAATACAATTTTTCCGTCACCGCCAAAATCACGCAACCAAAAATGATGACGTTGATCAACACCAACAACGCAATCAAAAACCAATGCCGATACGTCAAAGTGTTAGGATTCTCGCTCATTCTTCCCCTCCACGTTTCTCACCAACGTCACATCGCCAGCAGATATGTGAACAAGCGAACCATCGGCGCGCTGGAGCACCAGCGCGCCGATGTCATCTACGTCTATCGCTGTGCCTTCGATGATGTCTTGCGCGGTGTGCACGCGCACGTGTCGCCCTAACGTCGCCAAATAATTCTTGTACGCCGCGCGCACATCTTCACCTGCGCACAAACGCAGGTATTCCGATTCGATGGAACGCAACATCGCTTGCGCGAGTGGCGTACGCGGCACCACGCGACCGAGTTCGATGGACAACGAGGTGGCATCACTAGGAATGCCTTCGACTGTCGCGGGATCGAAATTCACGTTGACGCCAATGCCCACAATGACATACTCGAGTCGTTCACCAACGATTTCTGATTCGGCGAGGATGCCGGCGAATTTCTTGCCGCGAATTTGCAAATCGTTGGGCCACTTGATTTGTGCGGGCAAGTTTGTGAACGCGCGAATCGCCTCACACGCGCCCAGCGCGACTGCCATCGTCACGCGTGGCGCGTGCGTGAGTGGGTGGCAAGTCGGGGCGCAGGATGAATGACATTAGCAACGATGAACGCGCGGGCGCAACCCACGTGCGCCCCAGGCGTCCGCGCCCTGCGCTTTGTTCATCGGCGATGACGAGTGTGCCTTCGGCTTCACCCGCGTCCGCAAGTTGACGCGCTGCATCGTTTGTCGAGACGATGCATTCATAGTACACCACGCGGCGTCCCAGCACGCGCGTCTCCAACCCACGTTGAATCAAGTCCGCCGCAAGTTCGTCCATCCTTCGTGACCACTGTCATTCTGAACAAAGAATCTCTCAACTTGCGAATTGCGAGACTCTTCGTCGCAAAAATCGCTCCTCAGAATGACAGACTGCGCAATCGCAACTCTTTTCCCTCTGCCTTTTTGCTTTTCCGTTCTTTGTCGCTTTCTGTTCTCCGTCTTCCGTCGCTACTTGGGCATTCCTTTGATGCGCACATACGCGCCACGCGGCGTGCCATCGGGCTTGGTAATCGCCCACCAATACTCTTCGGTATTTTCTGTCCAATCGGGGTTTGCCATATAGATCACAAACATCGCACCGATCCACGGTGACCAATTTTGCTTCGCCCACTGGAACGCGCGGACGATGTATTGTCCGTGTGTGGATTCGTCCACTGCAAACCACGAGTACTCTTTGTGGATGGGATCCATCGTCCAGCCGAATTCCAGAATCACGACTTGCTTGTTCGCATCGCCGCGCGCGACCATAATCTTGCGCAAATCTTCGACGTGACGAAAACAGTACACGCGCCCCGTCACCGGTTCGCCGTTGTTATAGTTGGGATTCTTGACGACTTCATCGGGGCTCATTTCGGGTGGGGCTTTGTAGCCCGGCGCGTGCAAGCCCAACGCATCGAAATAGCCGGTCGAGTTATTTTTCATCGCGTCGTACATCTTGCTGAGGAACATTTCGTCGGGCATCGCTTCGTTGTTGTGCGCTGAAGTCGGTGTCAAGCCCGCGCTGACGATAATCGCGTTTGGATCAATGGATTTGATTTTGGTGTACGATGCTTTCAAGAGCGCGGCGTATTCGGCAGGATTTGGTGGACGCCCACACCACTCGCGCGCAAGGTTGGGCTCGTTCCAAATCGAGTACGCGCGGATGCGACCCTTGTAGCGTTTGACGAGTGCGTCGAGAAAGTCGAGCCAGTCTTGCATATTCCTCGCCGGACCCATTTGCTTTTTGGCGGGATTGAAACAACCGGGTGCCGCCCAATCGGGTGCATTGTCCACGCGCGCGAGAATGTCAATGCCAAACTGATTCGCAAGCAGCACAGCGCGGTCGGCATTCTCCCAATTGAATTTGCCCTTGCCTGTGCCTTCGATATCGCGCCACGCAAACGTTTGTTTAACCCACGTGAGACCCGCGTCGCGCATCATTCCCAAATCACGATGCGCCGCCTCCGGGCGCCACCATAAAAACGCTTGCGCGCCGTACTCGGGCGATTTCATTCGCGTCGGTTTGATCGGCGGAATCGAATCGGGCGACAGTGTGACTTTGCCTGTCGGTAACGGTGGTACGGTGGGCGTTCTTGTCACGGAACCACTGCTCGGTGTGTTTGGATTGGGAAGTGTTGGAGGTACGGTGGGCGCGCTGGGGTTGGGATTAGCCGTAGGAGAAGGATTCACAGCAACTACAGCCACTTTGGTCGGGCGCGGTGTTTCGGTGGGTGGGCGTGTTTCGGGCATAACGAAACAGCCCGCGAGGAAAATGCCTAGCAGAGTGAAAGCAAGCCAGTCTCGCATGAAACTCCTTGGGTAGTGATTTCAAATAGTATGGAAATTATACCATGCGTGGCGACTTTGACCAAATTCTTAGACGACTAGTTACGTCTCCACACATACACGCCCACACAACTCAACCAACTGACGAGTGTTCCTTCGACTGCGTGCAATTCACCAATGTCAAATAGTCTCAAGCCGATGAGACTAGCGAGCGCGTGCCCCACAAAAAATCCTGCCACACCGATTAGCCAATAGCCGATGAGACGTAACCAGCCGTGTCCAACAATCACATAGAACACCAACGCGTACAGCGATGCCAGCACCACCCCCAAGATAATCGCTGGAGACATTACTGAATGGTCCCCCCGCCCAAACATACCTCGTCATCGTAAAACACGATGGCTTGACCAGGTGTGATGTCGCGCAGTGGCGCATCGAACACAACGCGCGCGCGTGTTGCACTCAGCGGAATTACGCGCGCAGGTACTTCGTTCGCGCGATAACGAATCTTGGCAGTGACGCGCGTGTCTTCGCTTGGCGGTGTTCCTGCGATCCAATTCACTGCATCAGCAACAAGTTCCGTCCGTCCCAACTCTTCTGCACGTCCGACAATCAAACGATTGTTCTCCACATCGAGCGCGAGCACAAACAGCGGTTCGCCGATTGCCAACCCCAGGCCCTTGCGTTGCCCAATCGTGTAATTCGCGAGTCCCTGATGACGACCCAAGACCTTGCCGCGCGTGTCCACGATGTCGCCGGGGATGAACGCGTTCGGCGCGTGGCGTCGCAAAAAATCGCGATAGTCGCCGCTAGTGACAAAGCACAAGTCCTGACTTTCGTCTTTCTCCGACACGCGCAACGCGAACTTGCGCGCGAGTGCGCGCGTTTCGTCTTTGGTAAATTCGCCGAGTGGAAACATCACGCGCGCAAGTTGCTCTTGCGTGAGCAAGCACAGCGCGTACGATTGGTCTTTGTTGCGATCGCGTCCACGCAACAACTCGAACTTGCCCGCGCGCTCACGCACGCGCGCATAGTGACCTGTGGCAAGGTAGTCCGCACCAAACGCGCGCGCCTTGTCAAGTAACACGCCGAACTTGAGCGCGCGGTTGCATTGCAAACACGGATTCGGCGTGATGCCGCGCGCGTAACCCGCGATGAAATAATCTACCACGTGCGTCTTGAAATCGTTTTCAAAGTTGAGGAGGTAAAAGGGGATGCCGAGTTGCGCGCACACCGCACGCGCATCAGCAACAGCGGCAGGAGAACAGCACCGATTCGTTGGCGCGTACGGTGCGTCTTCGAGCGATGGTGGCTCGCTCCACAGACGCATCATTATCCCAATAACACGATAGCCGCGCTCGACCAACAGCGCGGCAACCGTCGAACTATCTACACCGCCGCTCATCGCGACGACGACTGTCGTGCTCATGCAATTCCTTGCAGTTTCAACTCATCGGCGCGATGACACGCGACGAAATGATTCGGCGTGATTTCGCGAAACACGGGCGGCTCTTTGCGGCACACCTCAACGGCGTAATCACAGCGCGGATGAAAGTAACAACCACTTGGAGGATTCGCGGGACTGGGCACTTCACCTTTCAATTCCACGTTGCCGGTCTTGATGCGCGGATCGGCGACGGGCACCGCTGCCATTAATGCCGCTGTGTACGGATGCTTGGGCGAAGCGTACAATTCGAGTGTGTTCGCCATCTCGACGAGTTTGCCGACATACATC
>JAOACU010000188.1 GCA_026417715.1 Anaerolineae bacterium
GTGTATAAGAGACAGGGGTGGTCTCGCTGGGCGAAGCGTTGGAATTGCGCGATGCACACATCACCGCGCCGATTCTCGTCACCGGCTATACTCCACCTGAACACGCGCGCCTTGCCGTCGAAAACGATGTGACCCTCACCGTGTTCACGCTCGATGTGGCGCGCGCGTTGGCAGATGCGGCACGCGCGCACCACACACGCGCGCGTGTGCATCTCAAAGTGGATACAGGAATGTCGCGACTCGGCGTGTCGCCCGACGAGGCAGTGGCGTTCGCGCGCGCGGTGTGCGCGCTCGCGCACGTCGAAATCGAAGGGGTGTACACGCACCTTGCCGCCGCCGATGTGTTGAACGAGTGGGGCAACGCATTCACACAAACCCAAGTGTCGGTGTTTCGTAACGTGTTGCGCGCGCTCGAAGAGGCGGGCATTCGTCCACGCTATCGCCACTGCGCCAACAGTCCCGCGTTGTTGCGACTGCCCGAAACCCGCTTTAATCTTGTTCGCAGTGGCATCTTGCTCTACGGACTCGATCCTGATCCTGACGTGCCGCGTCCTCCCGATTTTGTTCCCGCGCTCGCGTTCAAAGCGCGCGTCGCGCACGTGCGCGACATTGCCGCGCAAACTTTTGTGGGCTATGGTGGTGCGTTTCGCGCGCCGCGCGCGATGCGTATCGCCATTGTCTCGGTGGGCTATGCCGATGGCTATCGCCGCGCGCTGGCGAACAAGGGGCAAGTGCTCATTCGCGGCACGCGCGCGCCGATTATCGGACGCGTGTGTATGGATCAATGTTTCGCCGATGTGACGCACATCGAGGGAGTGCGCGCAGGCGACGAGGTGGTGCTCATCGGCAAGCAAGGCGCGGAGGAAATTCGCGCGGAGGAGGTTGCCGCATGGGCGGGGACCAACAATTACGAAATCATCACAACGATTAGCGCGCGCCTCGAACGACGGTATGGGTGACCAAAGACGAAAGACGAAGGACGAAGGTCTTTCGTCCTTCGTCCTTCGTCTTCCGTCCCTTCGGCTTCGCTCAGGGCAAGCCTCCGTCCTCCGTCAATTCTTGGAGAACGTTCCCGTATCCGCATCCCACACGTCGGGAAAAGTGGAACCGACAAACGACTCTTCCAAATCCTCCGCTTCCATCATCTCCTCGAATTGGTTGAACATCAACCACTCTTCCAAAGCATCGCGCGCCACATCGCGCACATCGCGGTCGCGCGCGCGGGCGAGTTTTTCGAGGACGGGAAGAGCGCGCGGATCGCCCGTTTCTCCCAACGCGTAGATGGCGAGCAAACGGAGTGGCTTGCGTACGCCTTTGCGCGTGGCAAGTTCGATGAGCGTTTCGGTTGCCTCGGTGATGCCGAGTTCACCCGCGGCGCGCACGGCTTCATACTGAATTTGCGCATCGGGGCTGTGCAATTCGGCGAGGATGTACTTGTCCCAACGTTGATGCCCGTGCCGCGCCATCGCAAACAGCGCGCTCACTTTCATTCGACGATCGGGATGATGATACGCCCACTCGATCAAATCTTCGACGGCAGGATCACCGCTCCGAAATGCGAGCGCTTCGATGGCATAACGACGCACGGTGAGTGGCTCATCGGGATCGTGCGCAAGGCGAAAGAGAAACTCGGTGACACGCTCATAGTCTTCAGGCGTAATTTCATCTTCCCAAACGTCCACCCAATCGTCCAAGCGCGCTTGCTCGCCCTCGTACACATAGCGTCCCAACACCGAAACCGCGTGTGCGCGCACGTCCACGTGCGGATCATCGGTGGCAAGGCGCATCAACACGTTGATCCAGCGTGTATCAGGATCGTTCCACAGACACGCGATTGCTTCGGCGCGCACTTCGGCATCGGGGTCTTGCAACAACGCTTGCAACAATTTGAGCGCGTGCTTGTCGAACGGGCGATAGCCCTCTTCTAAATCCGCCAAGTAGGCAAGTTTCGCGCGCTTGGACATTCGGGTCACAGCCATACAGTCTCGTTCTCCTAACAACAAACGTAACTGCTCCGTCTTGCTAGATTTCAGCCATAGAGCATACAGAGATCACAGAGAAATTTTTGGTGGTGCTACAAAAGTAATGCTGGTAAGGCAATGTGTCACGCTGAGCGTAGCGAAGCGTCTCGCAAAGTGGTTTGCGAGATTCTTGCTTCGGCTTCGCTCAGCACCGCAAAAGACGCGCCTCAGAATGACACCCTCAGCATTACTTTTTGATCACTACCGAAATTTTTTCCCTGTGTTCTCTGTGACCCCTGTGGCATACGTGAGTAGTTACCGACTAATTCTATTTTATCACGATTGATGGTTTTTGCCAACCTCACAACTTTTCCCAACGTCCCTCCACTTTTTTCATCACTTGCGGCAACGAGGTGTACTCCATCTCTTCGAGGGGCAAGCGATGCGGCTCGAACGGTCCGTGACGACGCAAATGATCGGCGAGGAGATTGGCTTCGCGACGCGCCTCGTCCCACGAAGGATCATCGAACATATCGCGCGGACCGACGAGTTTACCATCGTTCAGTTGAAAGCCCAGACAAATCACGCGCGGTGGTCCATCGAATCGCGAGGGCGTGGCTTGCTTTTGCGCGACCGGCATCAGCGGACCATAGTGCGAGCCGCGCATCCATCCTTCGATGATCCAAGGATAGCGGAATGGCTCGAGCACTTCGCCAATCGCCGGAAATTGATGTTGCGATCGCACGATGAGCACTGGATCGTCCTTGCCGACGTACTTGCCGGCGATGAGCGACAAGCGTTCGGTCGAAGAGACCGCACCGATACTACCATCGAAGCGTGAAAAGACGTGCTTGACGGTAAAGCGACTCGGTGTGCCGATGAACATCAAGAGGTCGTACATTTCTTCGGGGGTATCGAAGAAAATCTTTTTGTGCTCACGAATGTCGTGCACCTCAAAGCGAAAGCCCTGATGAAGCGATGGTGAAATGATCAGCCCTGCGGTGTTGAACGGATCCACGAACATTTTGAACAGTGGCAAGTTCCACGATCCCGCCGAGGTCTTGTCCGCCATAAAAATCAGAACGGGTTCGGAGGTGCGTTCCTCGAATTCCATCTCGGCGACGCCAGGACCTTGTCCTTTGACGTTCCCCGAAAACGCATCGGTGAGCAAGTCTTGCCCCGCGCCGTACAGTTTGAGTTGTTTGGCAACCTGAGTGCCTGTGGCAAAGGTGTCCCACGCGAGGCGATGAATGGCGGCATTGTCCACGCCTTGCGTGTGGGTCAGAATCAACTGCAAATCATCGCCGCACGCGGTCACATAGTAATCAATGATTTGCCCATTCTGCTGGGCAACCGCAAGACTCGCGCGCGCCGATTCTTCCAGCGCGGGATGAATGGCAGAATGCCCCACCCAACCGCCGATGTCGGCTTTGATCACGCTCAGTGTGACCCTCATTTTTTCACTCCTTTGTGAAAAATTTTGCTCCGCATCCCCAACGCAATAGGGATGCCCTTCCTCTTGTTATCATACACCGAACGTGTCTCGGATGCAAGTGGAACAAGGGCTAGGGCTGGTGAAGTCGGTGTTGGCGACTGGAGAGACGCGTCGGCGACGCGTCTGTACTCGCCGCGACAACGACCCCAAGTCCGCCCTTCGGCGGACTCAGGGCAGACTCTTCGCGGGCTAGATTTGCCGACGTGGGCTTTGCCGTGAGTTTAGCCGAACGGTCGGCTTCGGGTAGTTGTTGCCGTGATGGATTCGCTTCGCTCACCACAAGATTTATTCGCCTGTCAATAGACTTTGCACCTGCCCTGATGTTAGATTTGACACATATCATTTGTTAGTGTATAATAACATTAGATATTCACTCCAACTTATCAGGAGTATCTGCCAATGCCATCAACCCCCAGTCCTCGCGAGAGTATGGAGATGATTCTGCTGACCCTGGCGCGCGCTGAAGAAAGGGGTACTGTGCTCACAGCCGAAACGCTCGCGCGCGAGTGGCAAGACACCAGCGAATCTCTGCTTCAAACTCTACGCGACCAATCGCTTATCACCCAGAATGCGCGTGGCGTACTCACGCTCACTCCCAGTGGACGTGAACGTGCGCGCGCGTTGTTGCGACACCATCGTCTCGTCGAACAGCATGCGACCCAAGTGTTGGGACTCGATTGGACGCGCGCTCACGAACACGCCGACCAGATAGAGCATCACATCTCCGCCGAAGAAGCCGATGCGTTGGCGGATCAATTGGGACATCCCATCACCTGTCCACACGGGAATCCGATTCCAAGCACAACGCGCGAAGAGACGTCCTCGGAGGCACTGGTCTCACTTGCTACGTGTCCCGCGCGGACGCGCGGCGTCATTGCACGCATCAATGCAGAGACGACAGAGGCATTGCATCATCTTGCAACCCTGGGACTACTTCCTAACGTTACTCTCGTTGTCGAACATCAAGCCCCATTCGGTGGACCTGTACTTGTGCGTGTTGGACATTCTCATTATGCGCTAGGGCGTGATCTGGCACAACGTATCTGGATCAAAACGGAGACAACCTGATGACTCTCACTTCTGTATATCCCCAGACCACTGACACGTGCACAAGTTGCACGCATTGTGGCGAGCGCCGTCTGCACTTGCGACACAGACGCACCGATCTGACGATTGCGCTGGCAGGGAATCCCAACGTCGGCAAATCGTCCCTCTTCAATCGCCTGACGGGTGCCGATGTAGAGACGGCTAACTATCCGGGCAAGACCGTTGCGTTGAACTTTGGCGTAACGCGCTGGCAGGGCTTGCACATCGGAATCGTGGATTTGCCGGGCACGTATGCACTTGGCGCGCAGAGCGAAGATCAACGAATCGCTCGCCAAGCCGTGTTAGAAAATCCACCCGATACCATCATCGCTATCGCCGATGCGACGAATCTCGCGCGCAATCTCTATCTCATTTTGCAGTACCTCGATTTAGGATTACCACTTGTCGTCGCGCTGAACCTGATGGACGAAGCCACGCGCGCCGGCATCGGAATTGATACGGCGCGTCTTGCCAACGCGCTCGGCGTACCGGTCATCCCGACAGTTGCCACGCGCGGGCAAGGCATCACCGAGTTACTCGATACAGCAGCACATGCCTCGGCACCCCGCCACGCGCCGCGCTACGATCCCGACATCGAAAGCGCGATTGACACCCTCGCGCGCACGATTCAGACGACACTCACCCAAACGCCATATAATCTCTCGCCACGCGCGCTGGCGATTTTGCTCTTGGAACAAGATGCCGAAATCACGCGCGCTGTCGAACAATTACCACAAGGCGCGCTGGTGTTGACGCGCGCGCGTGAATTGAGCGCGGCACTCGAAGCGCGCGTGGACGAACCATCGAGTTTGCATTTGCCGCGTGCACGGCACGCTCTTGCGCAAACGATCGCGCGAGAAGCCCAATGCCAGAGTGACACCTGTGAACCATTGTCGGTCAAGTTATGGCGCTGGTCTATCCAGCCACTCACAGGCATTCCTACCCTGATGGTCGTACTCATCGCGCTGTTTGCATTCTTGTTCGGTGTGGGCGGCACACTTGCCGAATGGTTTGCAGAATTTTGGAGCACTGCTGTCTCACCGATCATCCAGACCGTCGTCACAACGCTTTGGGGTGAGGGCATCGTCAGCAAGATCGCCCTGTGGGGATTCGATGGTGGAGTAGCGGCGGCACTCGAAATCGGTCTGCCGTATGTGCTACTGTTCTATATGCTTCTCGCGCTACTCGAAGACAGCGGCTATATGAATTCGATTGCGTTTCTTCTGGACGCGTTAATGAAACGTTTGGGGCTACACGGGCGCGCGGTCATTTTGCTCTTGGCGGGCGCGGGT
>JAOACU010000189.1 GCA_026417715.1 Anaerolineae bacterium
CCACCGCCACCACCACTCCAACCGCCACTACGCCCAGAACTGGATGGCGCGCTGGAGAGTACCGACGCGGTCGAATCGAGCATCGAGAACAAACTCGAACTCATCGAATCGAGTCCGCGAAACGCGCCTGCCGCCGCGCTATCGAGCGAAGGTAAACCACTGCCACTCGAAACGCCGCCACCACTGCCGCCAATCATTTCGCCCGTTGGCAGATCGCGGCGATGCGATGGACGCGGCACACCATAGCCAATCGGTGGATACGGTTCGTACCAAGTTGGCGCCGGTGTACCGACGGCGGCAAACTTTTGCGTCCACGATTTTTCCAAGCCGAAGGCGATGGCGTACGGCAGATACTTCTCGAACAATTCTTTGGCTTGATCGAGTTGCGTGAATTTTTCGATACTTTCAAGATAGCGTTTGAAGGCAAGCCACTTGGCTTTTTCCATTGCACCGGCTTTGGTGCGGCGTGGCATAAACGGACCAATGACGATCAAACCGACAGCCGCGATGACAAGTGCCGCCGGCGGACAAAACGCAAGTTCAGCGTAATCGGAGAGCGCGCCGTAGAGGAGAGCGCCACAACAACCAAAGACGATCAGCGCAACGATACCGAGTCCAACGTATTTTCCGCGCACAGCGTTCGGATTACCTGCAAAAAAGCCGAGTTTGGTGACTTCTTCGTACATTTGCTTTTGTAGCGTCGGAATCGCCGTGTAAAATTTCTCCCTGAGATCGGAGAGTGCACGCGTGGTACCCCCACCGAAAACGCGCTGGATGAGTGTTTGCTCGTACGGTCGCAGGTTCGTCGTGTCACCAACCAGTTCAAACACAAAATCGCGCTTGGTGCCAATGCCAAGAAAGCCGGGTTCTTCCTTTTCGCTCATCTTGATCACACCGCGTCGCGCGAGATCAACAATCGTCGCGATGATGTCTTTCATCTCGGCTTGCTCATCAATCAGTGTGCCGACAACGCCAGCAGGCAAATCGCTGGGTGGTTCGCTCATCTGCGCAATTTGCGGCACTTGTACATCACGCCCGCGCGTGTACCACAGCATAAACACACCCAGCAATCCAAGCAAGAACAAGACCAGTCCGATGAAAAGGAAGAGCAGGTTGAAAACGGGTTTGAAGCGTTCGCGTTCGGCTTGCGCGGCGGCTTCGGCATCGGCGGCGGCTTGCCACGAAGGTGGCGGCGCAGTCACAACACCGTGTGGAAATTGCACGCGGATTTCCAAGCCCTCACCATCGCGCAAGTTACTGGCTGTGAAGACGACCGTTTGACCATCGCGTATCGTAGCCGTTCCGCGTCCCGTCGTGACAGCGGCTTTGATTTGATCGAGTGGAAACGACGCGGGCAGACGCACGGTAATCGTCGCCGTGTTGATGACGTAACCACGACTCGATTCGATGACGTGCCACCAAAACTGATCGCCGCCCTCGTAGATGCGTAGCGCGCCGCGCAGAGTGTAGCGAATCGTAAAGGTGCGCGTTTGATTGGTTGTGGGAGTGTAGTACCACTTGATAATCTGCTGATCGCCTTCGCGATACACTTGATATGTGCCCGGCGTAATGCCGCTCGTGGTCGCTTGGTAAGTGCGCCCTCCTTCGGACACCGACATATCGGTCACGGCTTCCACTTTGTCTAATCCCACACCACGCGTGGCAAAGGTAAAGGGACCACCAGTGAAACGAAATTCCCACGTCTCGGTGAATTGCACGTCACCGTTTTTCTGGATCACAATCTCGGTGATGCGTTGAGTTTGAGTAGCGGTCTTGGTTTGTGCGTCAGCGGGGAGCGCGAGCGTAAACAGTGCAAGAATAAAAATGGATACGCGTAGAACGCGGACGATATGTGAGAGGCGCATTGTTTTCCTCCAGAGTTGGATAGATTTTTCCAACTCGGACGCATTATAAACTAAGTTGTGGGAAAAGAAAAGCGGGGGTGAGTTTACGTTGCGCCAAGCGCGTGGACACTCTACCCGCGCGTGTGGAATGCCGATTCGAGGCGCGGCGTGAGTGAGTGGAGGATGATCGTTCGAGGACGCGCGTCTACGTCAATGCGTCGTTCCGCCACAAGGCGCGCAAACGATGCGCCGCCAGTTTCGGTTGGCGCTCGCGTGTGAACACGCCTTTGTGATTGATGCCACCGACGCGGCGTACTTCTTGACTCGTCTTGAAATCGCACAAACACCACACATGTTGCCCCACGACGTAGGGCTTGCTGTTCAAAACTTGGATGACGCGCGCGATCGTTTCGGCTTGATACTCTTCGCTAAACATTGCAGGCGGTTCGGCGTGGCAGCCGGGGAGTGCCTCCGCACCGAACTCGGTAATGATGATCGGCTTGTGATAACGCGCGTATACCTCGTCCAATTCGCGCGTCAACACCTGACATCCTAAATCGAGTTGCGCGGTTTCGCTCTTCCAACCGTTATACCGATTGAGGCACAGCAAATCGAGAAAGCCGAATGATCCATTGTTCGCGTCAAGATGACTGGCTAACGTCACCGGGCGTGTGGGGTCTAACGATTTTGCAAGGTCGTACAGCACGCGAAAGAACGATACAGCGGTAGGATCGTGAGCGTGTGGTTCGTTCGCCAAACTCCACGCAATCACGCTAGGATGATTTTTGTCGCGCGCAATCATCTCGCGTACATACTGTTGGCATAACGCAAATCGTTTGGCAAGTCCGTCCTCGGCAAAGAACAGACCTACGGCGGGCGTTTCGTCAATCACCAAAAATCCTAACCGATCCGCCAAGTCGAGCATCTGTTCAGAGTACGGATAGTGACTTGTGCGAAACGAGTTGGCGCCGACCCAGCGCATCAATTCATAGTCTTTGATTGTGACGGCGGAGAGCATTCCACGTCCAACGATGGGAAAATCTTCGTGACGACCAAAGCCGCGCAACACAATCGGTGTATCGTTCAGCAAGAGTGCGGAGCCGTCCACGCGAATCGTGCGAATGCCGATTGGCAATGTATAGCGATCGTACACGACACCCGCGCGCACCAGTTCGATGATGAGATCGTACAAGTTGGGTGTGGTAGGTGACCACACGTGCGCATGGGGAATCGGTAACACGATGTCCGCGCTTGCCGTCTCAGATGTGACTACCACATTGTTCCCGCGCACCGTTGCGCGCAGAGTCACATCATCGGGCTTGGGTACGCGCGCGCGGACAATGCCCGTCGTTCCTTCGATTTCCGTAATGACGGTAATATCGTCAATACCATACGGGGGTAGGGTATATAGCATCACGGGACGATGGATGCCACAGTACGGAAAGAAATCAAAATTCGTCGCGGGATAGCGCGCGACCCCGAACGAATGTTGCGGGTCAAGCGGCACATTCCCAGGTGGCACGCGATTCGCCATCAGATTGCCATCCACGCGGACGACGAGCAAATTGTTGTCATCACGGACGCGCGTGGTCACATCGAACTCGAATGGCAAGTGCCCGCCTTCGTGCCAGCCCAGCCATTCACCGTTAAGCCACACATCGGCAAGATAATTCACTGAACCAAAACGCAGGCGAATGTGTTGTCCATACCAACCCCAGGGCAATCGAAAACGCGTTTGATACCACGCTGGTCCCAAGTTGTCGCGCGCGTCCACAAGTTGTTCGTTCCAACTGGCTGGTACGGCAAGCGGACGTGGCGCGGGCAATCCATTCATCCAACTCGTTCTGCCACAATCATCAGGATCAAATTGGAATTCCCAAATGCCACTCAGGTCAAAGGATTGTCGAAACGGATTAGTTTGAGGATATAGCATGATGGCTCCGTGAAATTGGGTTTCGTTGCACTATCTGCGCGCACATCTTGGCGCTATCCGATTGTTTCCACTCCTTTCAAATGGAGTGTATCCGCAAAATGACATGCTACCAGATGCTCCGCGCTCACATCGCATAGTTGAGGTTTTTCAACACGACACACGGCTTGTGCGTACCGACAGCGCGGATGAAACGGACATCCGCTAGGAGGACGCGCGGGATCAGGCACATCGCCTTCAAGGACGATGCGTTGCGAGCGCAGACGTGGATCGGGCTTGGGTACTGCCGAAAGCAGGGCTTCGGTGTATGGATGTTTGGGTGTGTAGAATACGCGGTGCGTATCCGCGATTTCGACGAGGTTACCAACGTACATCACGGCGACGCGGTCGGCAATGTACTGAACGACACTCAAATCGTGCGAAATGAAAATGTAGGTTAGCCCCAACTCGCGTTGCAGATCGCGTAGCAAGTTGAGAATCTGCGCTTGTACCGAGACATCGAGGGCGGAGACCGGTTCATCCGCAATGATGACGCGCGGGTCGAGTGCCAACGCGCGCGCGATACCGATGCGCTGACGCTGTCCGCCGCTGAACGCATGCGGATAGCGACGCATATACTCTGGACTCAAACCGACTTTTTGCAACAACATTGCCACACGATCTTCCAATTCTTTGCCGCGTGCCGTCCTATGAATTTTCATCGGTTCACCGATGATTTCGAGCAAGGTCATACGCGGATTGAGCGACGAGTATGGGTCTTGAAAAATCATTCGCACTTGGCGACGATAGGGCTTGAGTTCACTGGCGGGCAATGTTGCCAAATCCACCGATTGGTTGGCTTCGTTGGTGTAAATGATTTTACCGGCGGTTGGTTTGTAGGCGCGCGCGATGCAACGCCCGACCGTCGTCTTACCGCAACCACTCTCACCAACTAACCCCAGAGTCTGCCCCGTGCGTACTTGAAACGATACATCGTCCACTGCTTTGACGTTACCCACGAGTCGTTGCAGAAAGCCGCGACGAATCGGGAAATACATTTTTAGATTCTGCACATCCAGTTGAACATCGGCGCGATGTTTGTTTGGACTCGTCATTGCGCCACTCCCGCGTACAGAATGCAACGCACCGCGCGTCCATCGTTCAGCGTGACCATTGGTGGTTCATCCACATCGCATTTTCCGCGCACCATTTGGGCACAACGCGGATGAAAAGGGCATCCTGTCGGACGATGATACGGATCGGGCACACTGCCTTGAATGGGGTCAAGTCGTCTTTGCTTGTCCATTCCTAATTTGGGAATCGAACGCAAGAGCGCGCGCGTGTACGGATGCAGAGGATCGTGGAACAGCGCGTCCACGCTCGATAGTTCAACCACTTGACCCAGATACATCACGGCGACGCGGCGACACATTTCGGCAACCACACCCAAGTTGTGTGTGATGAGCATAATTGCCATTCCCATTTCTTGTTGCAGGCGCGCCATCAGTTCAAGGATTTGCGCTTGGGTTGTAACATCGAGCGCGGTGGTTGGCTCATCGGCGATGAGCAAACTGGGTTGGCAAGAGAGTGCCATCGCGATCATTGCGCGTTGACGCAAGCCGCCACTGAGTTGAAAAGGATACGCGTCAAAGCGTTCGCGCGGTTGCGGAATGCCAACGCGATGCAACATTTCAATTGTGTATTCGCGCGCCTGCGCGGCGTTCACGCGTTGGTGCAGCCGAATCGCCTCGGCAATTTGAAAACCAATTGTGTGCACAGGGCTGAGCGAAGTCATTGGCTCTTGAAAAATCATTGCGATTTCTGCACCGCGAATCGAACGCATCGTCTTACCGCGCGGATCGAGTGTGGCAAGATCGAGTGTTTCCGTCGGAGTGCGTTGAAATAGAATCTGACCACTCACAATCCGCCCTGGTTTTTCGACGAGTTGCAAAATCGAAAACGCGGTGACACTTTTGCCGCAACCACTTTCGCCAACCACGCCAAGCGTATCGCCACGATACAAAGTGAGGTCTGCTCCTTCGACTGCGCGCACTGTGCCTTCACGCAAAAAGAAATATGT
>JAOACU010000190.1 GCA_026417715.1 Anaerolineae bacterium
TCATTGCACATCACGGTTGCCACCTGGTACACACCGCAACGCACGCCACTCGAAGGCAAGGGCTTGGCGCCAGACATCGCCGTTCCACTCACCGATGATTCGATCAAAAAGAAACTCGACCCACAGTTGGATCGCGCGATTCAGTATTTGCAAAAAGGCGCGTAACGAAATTTTCGATTGACGATTTGCGATTTTCGATTGGAACATCAATCGAAAATCGGCAATCGAAAATCGAAAATTCAAGAGGTTGGGATGTTTCGCACAATACTCAGGTGTTCTGGCGAGTCGCGCGTTGTTTACGCCTCCCCTGCCCTCGGATGGTGGCGCGCCAACCGATTGGAAATCGCACATTGCGATTTTCTGGGAAGCGTGGCGGTACGTGCATCAAGATTTTTACAAAACGCCGCTCGATGATGATGTGCTGGTCAACGGCACGATCAGCGGAATGCTCGAGGCGTTGGGCGATCCGCACACAACGTTCGTAGATGCCAAGCGCGCGGAAATCATTCGGACCGAGATGCAAGGATCGTTTGAAGGCATCGGCGCAACGATTTCGATGCGCGAAGGGCGGCTCGTGATTGTTTCGACCATCAAGGGTTCGCCGGCGGAACGCGCGGGCTTGCGCCCCGATGACATCATCCTGCAAGTGGACGACAGAGTGATTCAAAATATGGACATTACCGAAGCGGTGATGCTGATTCGCGGTCCCAAAGGTACGCAGGTCAAGTTGCGTATCCTGCGCGGCAATCAAGAACCGTTCACGGTCACGATTACGCGCGACACGATTCGCATTCCGTTCGTCGAAACCAAGATGATCGAAGGGACAAACATTGCCTACTTGCGCTTGAACGAATTTGGTGCGCCCGCGCCTAACGAGGTCGTCACTGCGCTACGTGAACTCTTGGCAAAGAATCCGCGCGGTTTGATTCTCGATTTGCGCAACAATCCTGGTGGCTATTTGCCTGTCTCGATTGATATTGCCAGCCAGTTTTTGCGCGCGAATCAAACTGTGCTCATTGTCAAAGACAAGAAAGGGAATGCCGAGACGCATCGCGCCAAGAGTGGTGGTGTAGCCACCAACATTCCACTCGTCGTGTTGATTGACAAGGGTTCGGCGAGCGCGTCAGAAATCGTTGCCGCCGCGCTCAAGGATCATCAACGCGCAACGCTCATCGGCGTCAAGACGTTTGGCAAAGGATCGGTGCAACACGTGTACACGTTGAGCGACAAGTCGCAATTGAATGTGACCATCGCGCGCTTTTTCAGCCCCAACGGGAACGAAATCGAAGGTGTTGGTGTTACACCGCACATCGAAGTCGAAATGACTGAAGACGACATTGCCGCTAAACGCGATCCGCAGTTGGACGCGGCGGTCAAGTTTCTACAGAAATGAGATGGAGGTTGTAGGATGCGTTTTAAGGTCGTACTTGAACCCAGTGACGAAGGCGGTTTTACGGTCTATGTTCCTTCCTTGCCTGGTTGCATTAGCGAAGGTGAAACTGAAGAAGAAGCATTGAAGAATATTCAGGAGGCAATCGAACTTTATCTTGAGCCCGTTGAAGACGATTGGGTGTTGAATGAGCAGGTACGGGTGAAGGAGATTGTCTTGTGAAAATCCCAAGCCTGCCTTATACTCAAATTATCAAAGCATTGCAAAGGGATGGTTGGATCGTTGTACGTCAGCGCGGTAGTCACATTCGTCTGCAAAAACATATTGGGGATGAGTTACTCAAAATTACCATTCCTGCTCATCGTCCAGTAAAGCGATCTACACTAGCGCATATCTTAAAACAGGCACGGCTAGATGTAGAGCGATTTCTGGAGTTACTACGATAAGGATGTATATGTTCCGTTCAATACTTCGCCTTATCCTACTCACACTCTTCGCCACGCTGTTGGTGACAAGCGCGTTTGGTGGTGGCTATGCGATTAGTCGCACAATGTTCCCGCCACCGATACCACCCGACGGCGGTGCGCCGGATGATTGGAAACCGTACACGCCGTTGATCTTTGAAGCGTGGACACACCTCCAGCGTGATTTTTACAAAGCCCCACTCGATCCCGACAAGAATTTGGTGAACGGCGCGATCACGGGAATGGTGCGCGCGCTGGGTGATCAGCATACCGCGTTCATTGACGCGCGTCGCGCTGCGATTTCGCGCACGAGTCTCGAAGGCTCGTTCGAGGGCATTGGCGCGACGGTCGAGATGCGCGAAGGGCGTTTGGTGATCGTTGCGCCAATCAAAGGCACGCCAGCGGATCGCGCGGGCTTGTTGCCCAACGACATTATCCTCCAAGCCGATGATACACCGATTCGCAATATGGACATCAGCGAAGCCATCTCATTGATTCGCGGTCCGAAGGGTACATCGGTCACACTGACGATTCAGCGCGGCAATCAACCACCGTTCAAAGTGACGATTGTGCGCGATACGATTCGCACGCCGTTCGTCGAATCGAGAATGATCGAGGGGACAGACATTGCCTATGTGCGCCTCAATCAGTTTGGTGGTCCCGCCACCGACGAATTACGCGCCGCGTTGCGTGAACTACTCGCACAACGTCCGCGCGGCTTGATTTTCGATTTACGACGTAATCCTGGAGGTTATCTAGGCACTGCTGTTGAAATTGCTAGTCAATTCTTACCGTCGGGTCGGATTGTGCTCATCCAGAAAAACAAAGAGGGGCGCACGCAAGAGTATCGCGCGCGCGCGGGTGGTGTGGCAACCGAAATTCCGATGGTGTTGTTGATTGATGGTGGTTCGGCGAGTGCGTCAGAAATCGTTGCCGCCGCGCTCAAGGATCATCAACGCGCGACACTCATTGGTGTCAAGACGTTTGGCAAGGGTTCGGTGCAGAACGTTCACTCCTTGAGTGACAAGTCGGAACTGCGCGTCACGATTTCGCGCTTTTTCAGCCCCAACGGCAATGAAATCAACGATGTCGGTGTCACGCCGCACATCGTCGTTGAGATGACGGACGCCGATGTCGCCGCCAGACGTGATCCGCAGTTGGATGCGGCAGTGAAATTTTTGCAGAGCGGCAAATAGCGCGTGGGGTAAAAAGGTATGGCAGTTATTTCGATGTTTTATGGCATCATTGTCTCGATGTACTACTTTGACAAGCGGCGTCATCACTTGCCCCACATTCACGTCAAATACCAAGACCAAGAAGCCGTGATTGCTATTCCAAGCGGTGAGGTGCTGGAAGGCGAACTGAAAGCAGGCAGGTTGAAATTGGTGCAAGCATGGATTGAGATTCACCAAGACGAACTGATGGCAAATTGGGAACTTGCCAGTCAAGGGCAAAAGGTCTTTCAAATCGAACCGTTGAAGTAATGGAGTTGTATATGAATCCAAGGGTTAAAGCCGTCAAGCCCAATCCCGATTACACGATCACTTTAATTTTCACGAATGGCGAAGTAAAACGATTCGATGTAAAACCTTATCTGGACATTGGAATCTTCCAAGAATTAAAGGACCCAAGCGTTTTCAATTCCGTTAGACCATACTTGGGTAGTGTACAATGGCAAAACGGTCAAGACTTTTGTCCTGACACTCTCTACCTTGAGAGTGTTCCCGAGACTTGGTCTGATGAAATCGTGACGTTAGAGAAAAGTACTGCTTGAAATCGTCTTGTGTAACCAGCGATGACCGAAACCAAAGTGCTTGCCACCAACCGCAAAGCGCATCACGATTACCATATCGAGGAAACGTACGAAGCCGGCATTGCGTTGACCGGTACGGAAATCAAATCGGTGCGCGCGGGGAGTGTCAATCTGCGCGATAGTTACGCGCAAGTGAAGAACGGCGAACTGTGGCTCCTCAACACCCACATCGCACCGTACGAACCGGCGAGTCGGCAGAATGTTGACCCGTATCGCGATCGCAAGTTGTTGATGCATCGGCACGAGATTATGCGTTTGCAAGGGCGTGTGCAAGAGAAAGGATATACCCTTGTTCCCTTGCGAATGTATCTCAAGAAAAATCGGGTTAAGGTAGAAATTGGCTTGGCGCGCGGCAAACGACAGTATGACAAACGCGAAGCCATCAGCAAGCGCGACGCCGCGCGCGAAATAGAGCGCGCGCTCAAGAGGACGAAAGACGGATGACGAGGGACGGAGGACGAAAGACGGAGGACGGAGGACGAACGACGAAAGACGAAGGACGAAGGACGAACGATGAAAGGCGGGTGCATCCGCGTTCTGTCATTCTTCAAACGCTGGGTCAACGTGGACCGTTGACGCTGGATGAACTTGCGCGCGCGATCCACCGCTCCCCACTGGCAACGCGCTATCATCTGGGTATGTTGAAAGCCGAAGGGTTGGTTACGGCAAGTGCTGTTCCGCCGCGCGCGCGTGTGGGGCGTCCGCAAACGCTCTACACACTCACGCCACGCGCGCACACCTACCTGCCCCACCAGTACGATTGGCTGGCACAACAGTTGTTGGACGAACTCGCGCGCGCGTGTGGCGAACGCGAACTACGCGCGGCATTTCGACGCATCGGACGGCGCTTGGCGGATACAGCACCCCTACCCTACCCCACCGCACGTTTGCACACGCGCGTCACGCGCGCGGTCAACTTTTTGTGTTCACGCGGCTATGCCGCGCGCGCCGAACACTCGAACGAGGGTTGGGTGCTTACCGTGCATCACTGCCCGTATCAGCAGGTCGCGCACACGACGCGCGCCGTGTGCGAGTTAGACCTCGCGCTACTCGACGCGCTCATCCAAGTTCCATTCAGGATGACACGATGCATCGCGCGCCAAGATACCGAATGCGTGTTTGTTCTGCAAACAGTGGCAACAAAGAAATAGCGCTTGCGCTTTTGCGTACTCGCGTGTATAATCGAGTCAAAAGTTGATTCGCTGGGAGGAAAAATTGAACACTCAAACGAACGGACAGACGCCCTGGCAGGGCGTCTCAACAACCAATACGCTCAAGGCGATGGTCGTGTTGACCCCACTGGCATCGCAAAAGATTCAGGCATTGATGGCAGAAAAGAATTTACAAGGGTACGGTCTGCGCGTCTATGTCGCGGGGATGGGTTGCTCGGGTTTGCAATACGGACTTGCGTTTGAAAACAAGACCGAAGAAGGCGATTTTGTTTTTGAATCGCAAGGCATGCGCGTCTATCTCGATGCGCAGAGCGCGCTGTATCTCGATGGCGCGATTGTGGATTACATCGAAGGACCGCACGGAAGCGGCTTCAAGATCGAAAATCCGAACGCGGTCAGCGGTTGCTCTTCGTGCGGCAGCGCAGAGAGCGGCTGTTGCGGACACTAACAAAAAGACCCGCAGGGTTTTACACATGCGGGTCTTTTGTTTGCGCGCTTTCGCGTCTCTTTTGCTTCCTTTCGCGCAAATCACTTGGCTTTGGGCAAGGTCATCTGCATTGGGAATTCCACGATGCGGGCGCCACTGGGTAATGCTTGAGAGGCACTAGTAGGACAGGTGCCAGAAGGACATTTGCGTAGCACAACATTGTCCACGTAACCACCTTCTGGATAATTAACACTATCGTCGCTAAAGAAGACTATGGCAACCCATACATTGGGTTGTCCCAGCAGATTACCCAGTGTGGGAACGTTTGCTAGATCCAACGTACGATCAATCCAACCACTAGAGTTTCCATCCGTGCAACTTCCATAGAAATTGTTATTATCGATTGACGCCACTCGACAAACATAATCGTAGCCACTTTCGGTGTTCAACCACAGTTTGAATTTGAGGTCAGCAGCCGTCGCTCCCACGAGGCTGAACGGGCCGTATTTCATTGAGGACCTGGCATTATTCGGGTAGCTGCTGCCGCAGGACCTGTCTCTTA
>JAOACU010000018.1 GCA_026417715.1 Anaerolineae bacterium
GCATTTCGGGAGTGACATCGGGACTATCGCTCCCTTTGTCACCGCAAGTCAGCAGGAGGTAGTGAATCTCTTTGCCAGCGCGCGCCCACTTGGCAAGTGTCCCACCGCAAAAAAATTCTGGGTCGTCGGGATGCGCAAGGACGACGAGCACACGTTGTGGTTGATCGGACATAGTGGCTCCGTTGGTTGGAGATTTGGGATTAGAGATTGGTGATTAGAGATTGGTGATGCAAAAGGATTGCCTACCGAGGAAACTCGGTAGGCAATCCAATCTGGTGGAGATGGCGGGATTCGACACGCCGCCCTCGGTTTTTCAACCGAGCGTTGACTATCTCTTCAAGTGGTTGTAACATTGGCACAACCACTTGCCCGGCGTGTTGTAAGGAGGATGCCTATGGAATTGTGCGGCACAGAGGCGGCTTATGCCGCAGGCATTTTGGACGGTGAAGGTTCAATCGTTTTGACGCGTTGTCGGAAAGGACGATGGCCGTCCCCTGTTGTTTCCGTTGCCTCCACCGACCGTGAGTTGCTCGAATGGTTGCGTTCGCGTTGCGGCGGAACAATCGTTCGCAAGCGTACCTACCAACCACAGCATTCGGAATCGTTTGATTGGAAGTTAACCGATCGGCAAGCGCTAGAGTTTTTGCAGATTGTCCGTCCTTTTATGATTGTGCGTCGCAAGATTGCTCGATGCGACTTGCTCTTGTCCGAATACTTGGCATGCACTCCACGCAACGGTCGTTACAGCGCGGAGATGGCAAAACGCAAACGCGAACTAATCGAGCGGTTTTCCTCCTTACCCTAGTGCTCCATTGTCAGGAGTCTATGAGTCGATGCAGGGCTTGCCTCTTTCGAGTTCACCCCTCAGGATTAACATAGGCATTTTGCCGTTAGTCTCTCCTGATCAAGCCGGGTTTAGCATCAAGCGTCACCGCTTGATGGGGCTCGTCGTTGCAGAGAACCCGCGTCCGAAGAGTTCGCTTCAGAGTGCCTACAAGCCTAGTCGGTTTTTGGTGTTCACGCGCGCCGACTCAACCGACAGAGTTGCGCGCGCTAGCCGTGTCGGGGTGTGCCCCTACGTCTTTGACGATTGTTACCGGCGTGGCAATCGTCGCACCCCGATTTTGTCACGCCCACCGCGCGTCCTTCGGGGACGAGAACACGCGGGGACGCCGCCGAACGGTGTCGGCGGACCTCTACGCGCTCACGCGGTCAACGCTTACGCGGCGACCGGGAGAGCCGCGAGGTTGGTGCGAGTGTTCGCACTTCTCTGTTGCTCGTTTTCACGCGGACGAGCGCCGCGGCTTGCCACTCTGAAACAGCCCTCCCCGTCGAAGCCATGCATCCCCAGATTTCGTCCGTAATTATAGCACCAACGCGGCAAAGAGGCAAATGCGTTGGACTGGTGCAAGATCAGTTGTTGGCGACTTGGTCGCTAACGATGCACCAACCGTAGATAGTTTCTTGACAGTCTCCACTTACCGATTAAAATACACGTGTCTCGAGAAAATGTTCTCACAGACAGATCAGACGAAGGAAAAAACACAATGAACTGGGCTGTGATCGCGGGTGGACTAGGAATGTTTTTCGCATGGGGCATTTGGGGATTGACTGCCAAGATCGCCATCAAACATTTGGGCATTCAGTCGCTCGTATGGGGTCAGGTCGCGGCAATCGCAATATTTCCCCTCTATTTTTTGTTGTTCAAAGAAATGCTCCCGTTGAAGATGGATGGTGTCGGAATCGCGTGGTCGCTTCTTACAGGTGCGTTGGGGATTCTGGGCACGCTGTTTTTGTACCTCACCCTACGTGTGGCACCTGCCTCCATCGTCATTCCTCTTTCCGCTTTGTATCCAGTGGTCACCGTGATTCTGGCGTATCTCTTTTTGCACGAAGAGCCATCACCGACGCGCGTGCTGGGAGTTGGGTTCGCCCTGATTGCGGTGTGGTTGTTGACCAAGTGAGGCAATATGTCTGCGACTTTTGAGCAACTCCTTGCCCAGAACCGACCGATTCTCTACGATGGTGCGACTGGCACGTGGTTGCGTAAACTCGGCTTGCCGCGCGGCATTGCGCCCGAGCGTTGGGTGCTGGACAATGCAGCGATGGTCTTTGCCGCTGCCGAAGCGTATGTGAACGCCGGCGCGCAAATGATTCTGACGTGCACGTTTGGCGGCACCGCGTTTCGTTTGCGCGATGCCGGTTTGGAACGTCACGCGTACGACATCAATCGCCAAGCCGCGCAGATTGCCAAGCAAGCCGCGCGCGATCGCGCGCTGGTGGTTGGTGACGTTGGTCCGCTGGGCTATCTGCCGGTGACGCTGGGGGCAATTTCGTACAAAGAGGCAGTTCATCAATTTGCCGATCAAGCGCGCGCGCTGGCTGATGGCGGCGTTGATCTGTTTCACATCGAGACGGTGAACGACTTTAAGGAATTGCGCGCGGCGATTGCTGGCATTCGCGATGTGAGCACCTTGCCGATTCTCGTCACATGGTCGTTCAGCGAACAAGGCAAGACCTTGACGGGAATCACGCCTGCCCAAGCCGCGCGCGAAACGATGAATCTAGGTGTTGCCGCGATTGGTGCAAATTGTGGTAACGGACCCTGGGAGATGACCAACATTTTGCGCGAGATGCATCGCGTTGCCCCCGATCTTCCCCTGATTGCCAAACCCAACGCCGGCATACCAGAGCATCGTGGCGCCGACCTGATTTACCCGGTCGACGCGGCGCGCTTTGCGCTTCTGGCGCGCGATTGGGTGCGCGCCGGCGTAAAAATCATCGGCGGATGTTGTGGCACCACACCCGAGTACATCGCGGCAATCAATGTCGAACTCGGAAACACCACCTTGCCCGCGCATCGCCAAGTGACGATTCAATGAACTTTAAGGAACGAACGCACTTTTCTACCTCTCAAACGCTTTTCACCTTCATCCTACTCGTTTTCTTCTTCACACTTTTGAACGGCTATCTGCACAACCTCGTTGCCGATTATCGTGCGGACGCGACGCTAGTTCTCATTGGCGTCATTGTCGAGATGACGCTTGTGCTTGCGCTAGCGCGACGTTGGATTGCGATTGAATTCGACGGATTTGAAGCCGCAGGGTTTGTAGTTGTCGTTCTGGGTGTGTGGGCGTACTTTATCTACGCCGCGCTCCCCACACTCTTGCCACCAACTCATTCCTCCGATGCTGTGCGCGTGTACCAACAAGTGATGTTCACCTATCCCAAAGGCACGCTCGTCAGTTGGTATCCGGCGGGCGGAACTTTTGTGACTGCGATGCTCGCGCGTTGGTTGGGCATCGAACCGTTGCGCGTGCTTCATCCAGTCGCTGCGAGTTTCTTGGCACTGAGCGCGGGCGCGGTGTACGGTATCACCTGCGCGCTCTTGCCACCGCGTCCACTCTCCAAAATCATCGCGCTCGTTGCACCTGCGTTGCTCTTTGTGCCTTGGTCGTATTTCGCTGGAATGATCAACTGGGAGCAGTACTTTTTCGCGCAAGCGTTTGCACAGTACTTTACTCTTGCCGCACTGTGGTACACCTTGAGTTACGCGCGCGCGCCGCGTGTGGCGTGGATCGTCCTGATTGGCGTGGCGTTGTTGGGAACCGTTGCCGCGTATCCGTTGTTCGTTGTGTTGCCATTGGCTTTGTTCGGCGTGGTGCTGTGTGTGCCCTTGATAATCGCGCGCGTGCGTCACCAAAGTTTGGACGAACCGCCCGAATCGTTGCGGCGTTCACCGCTATCCGTACGCCGCGCCGCAATCATACTCGGAATTTTCATCGCGCTACTATTGTTGATGATTGTGGCATTGCAACAAGGTGGCATCCTCGAACTCATCGGTGTTGAAAAAGCGTTGCGGAGCGAGGTGGGTGCTGGTGGTGTGACGCGTCCCTCACTCGATACGTTGGGCGGTCCCGTATTTCTCGCGCTCGCGGCTATCGGCGCGTGGTTCGCGTGGCGCGAGGGCGCGGCGGGCAAAACGATTTTGGGATTGTTGCTCGTGTGGTTGGCGCAACTCGTCGCGTTGCTCGTTCTGCAACCGTTCTGGCAAATCTCTGGCTATCGCGTGGACAAGACATTTTACATCCTCGTTTTTCCACTCGCGATTTTGGCGACGCTCGCACTCGCGCAAGGGATCGCGCGCATCGCCGCGCGCGTGAACTGGTCGGCGCGCGAATATCGTGGGGTGTTCTTTGCGACGATTATCGTGTTGAGCGTAGCAGTGTTCGTGTTTCGACCGCCTAAGGTGTACTCGCCGCTTACCGAATCGGAGATTCAGGTCGCGCAGTGGGCAAAAGGTTTCTTCAACAACACATATCAGATTGCCTATCTGGAACAGGACACCATCAGCGCGTATTGGTTGAGTTTGGGTATCTGGGAAGAGCGCGTGCCCAACGAGTGGTTTCAGTGGATTCCGCCGGGGCGCAAGATGGGACCGCCAACGTTCGATGAGTGGTATCACGATGATGCGTGGCAAGACAAATTGTTGGTGCGGTATCTAGACGAAGTGCCGGTGAAAATGCGCGTGGTGTATCGCGTGGGCGAGAGTGCAATTTTGGAGAAAGAACCACCGCAAGTTTCGGGACCGATGCCCGAACATCGCGCGCCGCCGCATCTCGTCGAAATGAATTTCGATAACACCTTGACGATTCTGGGATACGAAATTGCCAAGACCACGTTCGCGCCCGGCGAGGTGATTTCGATTACGACGCACATTCAAACACTCTACCCACCACCCGCGTCCGTCGGTTGGCGCGTCGAGTTGGTGGATCGCGCCGAGCGCGTGGTGAGTCGTGTGGAAGCGGAACCGTTTGGCGGAAAATATCCGTTACAGCGCTGGCCCCCCGGCAAGTACGCGTTGGAGCATTGGCAAATTCCCTTGCCTTCACAACTCGCACCAGGAAGTTACGATTTGCGACTGGCGCTATTCCGCCGCGTGGATGGTGAATTGATTGACGCAATGCCGATCTTTTCGACTTCGATGGCGGATTGGAGATTTTACGCGCCGCTCACGCGCATCAAAATTCCACTGACGCCATCCAGCGCGGATGAACTGCGAACGGCAAAACCACTGCACGCGCGCGTGGGCGATGCGTTCGCGCTGTCACATTACACGCTGGACGTGGATCGCACGACGAATCGGGTGCACGTGACATTGTATTGGCAAAGTGTTGCGCCGAGCCAAACGGATTACACTGTCTTTGTGCATCTTCTCGATGCGTCGGGCGCGATTGTTGCGCAACGCGATGTGCCGCCGCGCGATGGCACGTATCCCACTTCGATTTGGGAGATCGGAGAAATCATCAAGGACGAGTACGAATTGCAAATTCCCGCCAACGCGCGCGCGCCTTTTTCACTTGCGATTGGAATGTACTTGCCCAGCACACAACAGCGTTTGCCGATTGGTGCCAGTGACCACATCAGGATTGATTTGGGATTTTAGATTGCCGATTTTCGATTGTGTGTCCTTTCAATCAGAAAATCGCGCGTCTATCGCACGGGACAAGAGAGAAAAATTTCTCTGTGACCTCTGTGTGCTCTGGCAAAAATTTAGTACGGCTGAGCAGTTACGAATCGTAAAATGCCGAATAACAACCCAATGCCAACAATCGAAAATCATCAATCGGCAATCGAAAATGAAAGAATCGCCGTGATCGTTCTTGCGGCGGGTGGTAGCGCGCGAATGCAGGGACACATCAAGCAACTCTTACCTTGGCGCGGTAAAACACTCATCGAGCACGCCATCGAGATTGCACAACACTCGCGCGCGGACGAAACATTGGTCGTGTTGGGCGCGCACGCCGACGTAGTGCGACCCGTCGTGGAAAAAACTGGCGCGCGCATCATCGTCAACGCCGAGTGGGAGACCGGGCAAGCATCGAGCATTCGTGCAGGCGTGAGCGCGCTGACGCCTGACATTGCAGCGGCGATTTTCGTCAATGCCGATCAACCGTTTTTGACCAGCGCAGTGATTGACGCGCTGATAGCGCGCTATCGCGAAACCGGCGCGTCCATCATCGCCTCGGTTTTTGCTGGGCGACGTGGCAACCCTGCCCTGTTCGCGCGTGCCCATTTTGCCGAACTGCAAACATTGCGCGGCGAACAAGGTGGACGCGCGTTGTTTGCCAAGTATGCCGTTCTTACTGTCGAATTCGATGCGCAGTTGGGAGTGGACATTGACACGTGGGATGACTATACAAGCGTCCAGTAAAATATCCAGGGTTGGTGCAAAGTCTTGCGAATCAATTCGCTCCAACAACTACCCGAAGCCCGCCCTTCGGCAGGGCTCAGGGCAAGCTCTACGCGGGCTAAACAAGCCGCCGAACGGGCGGCTTTGGGTTTTTGTCGCGGCGACTTTGAGTCGCCAACTCCGACTTTGCACTAATCCTGAATAACCTATCAATCAAATTTGACACGCGACTTTATCGCGATTACAATAGGCACGCTATCACACGCCGCATTCGTCTAGTGGACTAGGACGCCGCCCTCTCAAGGCGGAGATCAGGGGTTCGAACCCCCTATGCGGCACTTGAGTTTTCGATTTTTGATTGACGATTTTCGATTGGGGCAATCGCAAATCGGCAATCGAAAATCGAAAATTTTTTTGTTGGGGCACTTGCGTCAAAACCAAAATCGGTTATACTTGAGAGCAATGGCAAATTGCTCTACCGTGCACGGTAGTGGTTCAGACGGATAGACCTGAAGGTGGGACGAACAGCGATGACGCGGTCGGTATTTGTCTCCAGAGATTTATATACGCGCTTGCGCGCTTTGCGTTATCTGTTGCCCCTCGCGGTTTTTGGCGCGGTAGTGGCATACGAAGTGGTTGGTTTTTTCTTTTTCCGCTCTCTCCCCGAACTCGTTCCCACACTTTTGGATTTGCTCCTCTATAGCACGATTGGTCCCATCGTCATTTGGTTTACAATCAACTGGATCGCTCAGCGTATCGAAGAAACCGATCGCGCGCTTGCCGCTAAAGAGCAAGCCGAGCAAGAACAACGGCGCGCACTCGAAGCCGCGCGCGAGCAAGAGCGTTTACTCGCGGCGGTGTGCTCCAACTCAGCGGATGCGATTCTCACGCTCGATAATAACGGTATCATCAAAACATGGAATCGTGGCGCAGAGATGATGTTCGGCTACACAGCGGATGAAGTCGTGGGTAAGCATTTTCGCTTGCTCTTGCCGCCGGAACTAGAAGCGCAAGGTGAGGTCGAGTGGCTAGCGCGCGAAGTCCTCAAACAGGGTTATATCCGCAACTATCAAACCGAACGCGTGGCAAAAGACGGACGACGTGTGATTGTGGATTTGACGCGCACGCTCCTCTATAACGAAAAAGGTGAAGTGATTGGCAGTTCGGCATCTTTGCGCGATATTACCGAGCGCGTGCGCGCGGAACAAGCGATTCAACAACTCAATCTGGAATTGGAAACCAAAGTCGCGGAACGCACTGCGCAACTAGCGACGGCAACGGAAGAACTGCGTCGTCGTAATCGTGAACTGGAAAAAGCGAATCAAGAGTTGAAGAAACTGGACGAACTCAAGTCCGAGTTCGTCTCGATGGTCTCGCACGAATTGCGCGCGCCGCTCACGAACATCAATGGTTCAATCGAATTGTTGTTGAGTGGCGATTCGCCTTGTTATGATCGTAGCCACCGCGAACTGCTACAAATCATCAGCGAACAAAGCGCGCGCCTCACGCGCCTAGTGCAGGGTATTTTGAATGTGAGTCGCATCGAAGCCGGGCAATTGGTGCTCCAGCCCCAGGCGTTCGACATTGTCGCGCTGATCGAAAAAGTGCTGGGGGTGTGGGAATCGCGCGGCGTGGCGCATCCGTTCGAGCATCCGCGCGCGCAGAATGTGCCGTCGGTGTGGGCGGATCGGGATCGCACCGAAGAGGTGTTGTTCAACCTGATTGATAACGCCATCAAATACTCGCCCGAGGGGACACCGATTCGCTTGGAAGTGGAAACCGATGGCAAGTTCGCCAAAGTCTCGGTTTCGGATCGTGGCATTGGCATTCCTGCCGACGAAGTGGAAAAAATTTTCGACAAGTTTCATCGCGTTGACCGTAGTGATCGCGCAGAAACATACGGACACGGTCTGGGGTTGTACATTTGTCGGCGTTTGATCGAAGCACAAGGTGGACAAATCAATGTAGAGAGTGTGTTAGGCGAAGGTTCGACGTTTTGGTTTACCTTGCCGTTAGCAGGGCGAAGTGAAGACGAAGTGATGCCAAGCGTTAGGCGTCAAACAGGAGGGCGAAGGTGAGCAAGGGTCGAATTCTGGTCGTGGATGATGACAAGACCCTCGTCCGTTTGCTGCGTGAAGCATTGACCAAAGCCGACTTTGATGTCGTCACGGCGGCGAATGGCATAGACGCGTTACAAGAGTTGTACGCCAAGCAACCCGATTTGGTGTTGCTTGATGTGATGATGCCGCGTATGGATGGTTGGGAAACGGCGCAACGCATTCGTCAAGTGAGCCAAGTGCCAATTGTGATGCTCACGGCAAAGGACGAGGAAAGCGATAAACTCAAAGGGTTTTCCGTCGGCGTGGATGATTATGTGACCAAGCCGTTCAGTTTTGCGGAAATCATCGCGCGCATCCAAGCCGTGTTGAATCGAACGCGGCGTACAGTTCCCGAACACAAACCCAAACGCTATTCGAGTGGTGCGCTCGTCATTGATACCGAATCGCGCCGCGTGACCAAAGCCGGCAAAGTCATTGACCTTACCCCTACCGAGTATCGCTTGTTGGTTGCACTTGTGGAGAATGCAGGACGTGTTCTCTCGCATGAGCAGTTGCTCAACAAGGTGTGGGGTTATGAATTCGGCGAAGATACCGGCTATGTCAAACGTTATATCTGGTACTTGCGCCGCAAAATCGAAGACGATCCGCGCAACCCCGAATACATTCTCACTGAACGTGGCTTTGGTTACATCTTTCCCGGAGATTGACGCGTGGAGGCGTGTAGGGGCAGTCGCCGACTTGCCTCCTACATTCATCATAAGGACACATCGTTGATACAATGAATCGAAAATGGTATTGGGTTATCGGCGCGCTGATTTTGTTGCCGGTGCTTGCGCATTTAGTTTATGCCATCGTCGTTTCACCGTTCGCGAATTACTACATCACGGTAGATCAGTTCGTTGCGCGTTCTGCCGATTCGCCGGTACGCGTGGGCGGTGTGGTTGTACCTGGCTCGATTCGGTGGGACAATGCCACGCGCACGTTGCGCTTTCAAATCGCAGGTGAGCGCGCCACGTTGAATGTGGCATACCGCGCCGTCGCGCCCGATGCACTGCGCGATCAAGTGACCGCAATCGTCGAAGGCGCGCGCGCGCCCGATGGCACATTTCTCGCCACCAGCGTACGCGTGCGTTGCCCGCACCAGTACTTGCCAGCGGGCTGGTGAACGTATCACGTATTGCGTATCACGTATTGCGTATCGCAATTCGCCCCTCGCAATTCGCCACTCGCTTTCGGACGCGTTCGCGACTCCCTTTTGACCGTATTTGAACTTACGGAGAGTACGTTTGATGATAAGCATCGTCCAGCGTTTGGGGCGATCAATTCCTCTCCGAGGTTCTGCTAATGAAATCCAGCAGCAAAGGTGCTGTGCTGTATAGACGTTCGGCGCGACGCGCGTTCTCGCACGAATCCCCTGTGCCCAGTGCAGACGATTTGGTGTATTTGTATTTGCACGAAATTGGGCAAACTCCGCTCCTCACGCGGCAGCAAGAGATTGAACTGAGCAAAGCCATCTGGCGCGGTCGTCTCGCCGAACGCCGCTTACGCACAAACGGACACACTGGCACACTGCGCGCGCGCTTGGAACGCGAGGCGCGCGCCGGAATACTGGCGCGACATCGCTTGCTCGAAGCCAACCTACGTTTGGTGGTCAGTATCGCCAAGCATTACGTTGGACACGGCTTGAGTTTGCTCGATTTGATTCAAGAGGGCAATCTCGGACTGTTGCGCGCGGTGGACAAGTTCGACTATCGGCGCGGCTACAAATTTTCTACGCTGGCGACGTGGTGGATTCGTCAAGCGATTGTGCGCGCCCTCAGCGCGTACGGCGAGTTGCCGCGCTTGCCAGCACACACCCAACAACGTCTGCGACGACTCGAACGAATGACGCGCCTGTTGGAGCAGGAACTGGGACACACGCCCAGCGAAAATGATTTAGCAGAGCGGATGCACCTGCCGGTGTCCAAGGTGCGTCGCTTGCTCGAAGTGAGTGCAGGCACACTGTCGCTAGAGACCGTGTTGAACGATGAACAGGAAGCGACACTTGCCGATTTTTTGGAGGATGTACAGACACCTGCCCCTTGGCAAGTGGCGGTGCAAGCATCATTGCGCGCCGATTTGTTAAAGGCGTTGGACGCCCTGACCCCGCGCGAAGCACGCGTCTTGATGATGCGCTTTGGCTTGCGCGATGGCACCGAGCAAACCCTCGAACAGATTGGCGCGCGAATGGGCTTGACGCGTGAACGCGTGCGGCAGATCGAGCAAGAAGCACTGAAAAAGTTACGCACTTTGGATGAAGCGCGCTGGCAAAGTTATCTCGCTTCTACCTACTGATTCGATTGGTGCGAGAGAGAACCAGGGTTCCGTCAAGGAATCCTGGTTTTTTGTCTACGCTCTTGGGTAGAAAGAGGTTCCCAGACCTCACAGGTCTCCGAGACCTGTGAGGTCTGAACAAGCCATTTACCGTTTTCTACCCAAGAGCGTTTGTCTATTCGGTAGTGCTACAAAAGTAATGCTGGTAAGGCAACTGGTCACGCTGAGTCCTTCCTTCGTCAGGGTAAACTCCGCCAAGCGTCTTGCCAAGTCCTTTGAGAGATTCTTCGCTGTGCTCAGAATGACATGTTTTCAATCGGCGGGGCGCCCTGTCTGCTTTATCTCTGCTTTTTTGTTGTGGTATAATGTGAGCGCTGAGACAATGACAGGAGAAACATTCGATCCCATTTTGGCAACACGCGCTTTGCACAATTTGGGGGATGGCTTGACCCTCGTGGATACGGAACGGCGCGTCGTGTTTTGGAACACTTTTGCCGAAACGTTGTTGCGCGTCTCGGCAAGTATGGCATTGGGGCAACCGATAGACGCGATCATCCAACGCATCGCCGCGCAAACCACCGCGCCGAACACCACGCGCGCGCAACTTATCGCAGCACTCGCCGAGCCGAATCCTGAACGTTGGATCGAAATGGAATGCGTGTCTCCCGAAGCAACGCGCATCGTGGCGGCGCGCTGTTTTCCGTTGCAGAGTGAAGAAGGGGTGAACATCGGTAGTGGAATTTTGTGGCGTGATGTGACGCGCGAACGTACTGCCGATGCAATGAAATCACAATTGCTCTCCACTGTGTCGCACGAGTTACGCACGCCACTGGCTTCTATCAAAGGTTTTGCTACAACCTTGTTGCGCCAAGATGTCAAGTGGGACGAAACGGCTCAGCGCGATTTTTTACGCATCATCGAAGAAGAAGCGGATCGTCTGACCGAAATCATTGACAACTTGCTCGATATGTCGCAAATCGAAGCGGGCGCGTTGCGAATCGTTAAAGAGCCAACTGCGCTGCGTCCCTTGATTCGTTCTGTCGTGGACGAGATGCGTATGCGTACCGAAGCGCATTACATTGTGGTGGATTGGCCGGGCGAACGGCCGCGCGTTCTCATTGATCCGCGACGCATTCGTCAGGTATTGACGAACCTCATCGGTAACGCCATCAAATATTCACCGCGCGGTCAGATTACCGTAGCGTGCGAGGTAGAACCCGAGGTGGTCATCGTGAGTGTTTCGGATCAGGGCGAGGGGATTCCACCGCAGTATCTCGATAAAATCTTTGAACGATTCTTTCAGGTGGATGGCAAGACGACGCGACGCGTGGGCGGAATCGGTTTGGGATTGTCCATTGCGCGCAGTATCATCGAAGCGCACGATGGCAGAATTTGGGCGGAGAGTACCCCAGGGCAGGGGAGCACATTTCGATTTACCTTGCCGCGCGTGCGTGACGAATCGAACGAGCACGAGGTTGGTAATGAGTGAATCAATGCGGATTACATTTTGGGGCGTGCGTGGCAGTTATCCTTCGCCGGGTCCACAGACCGCGCGCGTGGGCGGTAACACGGCTTGCGTAGAAGTCTGCGCGGGCAAGCATCGCATCATTTTGGATGCGGGGACGGGTATCATTCACTTGGGAAGCGCGCTCGTTGTGCAGCATCAAGCTGACAAGATGCCGATCACCGCGACGCTGTTGTTCACACACACGCATCACGATCACACGCAAGGTTTTCCGTTTTTCAAGCCGCTCTATTTTCAAACGACGACGCTGTACGTGTTCGGTCCGAAAACGTTGGAGCAGGATTTGCACGAGGTTTTGGCGCGTGCGATGTTGCCACCGGTGTTTCCGATTACGCTCGATCAGTTGCCTTGCGTGCGCGTTGTGCGTAACTTGAACGAGGGCGAAACGGTCGTGCTGGGTGCGGATCACAGTGAGCCGCAAGTGATCGTGGGGCGTTTGCCTGTGACGTTGAACACAGCGGAGAATGTGTTGATTCACGCGCTTCGTTCATACGCGCATCCACAAGGTGTGTACATCTATCGCATCGAGCATCAAGGCAAAGCGATTGTGTACGCGACGGACACGGAAGGATACGTGGGTGGCGACCAGCGTTTGATTCGTTTGGCGCGCGAGGCAACGCTCTTGATTCACGACGCGCAATACACTGAAGCCGAGTACACGAACCCTCAAATGTCCAAGCAAGGATGGGGACATAGCACGTGGCAAATGGCAGTTCACGTTGCACAAGCCGCGCGCGTCAAACAGTTGGTGTTGTTTCATCACGACCCCGACCACAGCGACGAGGTGTTGGACAGGTTAGAGCAAGACGCGCGCGCGGTGTTTCCAGCGACGCGCCTCGCGCGCGAGGGGATGGCTGTTGGAGGTGTAGTGATTACCCTCCCAACCCCAACGCCACCAACGGCTCGACGCGCAACGCATAGCGCACCGAGACCATTCCACCGATTGGTCCGATCAACATCAACGACGCGATGCCGATGATGATCGCCATCGGGGAAAAGACCAGCGGAATCGTCGCGGGAAACGTCAACGCCAACAACACGGTCACTGCCGCGCCGATGCTCACCCCCAGAATCGTCACCAACACGATTTGTATCAATGCGGCGAGCGCAATCAAAAAGTTCGATGCGCCAATCGCTTTTAACATTCCGATTTGCGGAACTTTTTGCAATGTTTGAATTTGAAAGAATCCGCCGATGACCAGCACGCCAATCAACAGTGAGAAGAATCGTTGCGTCTCGAGTGTGCTTTGTTGCGCGCTATAGCCCGGCGTGTTTTGGTATGCCGTGACGCGATCAACGGCTTGAATCCCTTCGACTTGATCGGCAAGTATCGCTGCCATCGCGCGCCAATTCGTCGGTTCGTCGAGTTGCACGACGATTACGTTGGAAACCAAATCGGTGGGATTCGCCACAGGCACACCGGGTCTGACTCGATCAAACGTTTGATGCGAGACGATAACACTCGGTTGCAACGCGTACTGACGTCCATCGCTAATGCCGACGATTTGCAAATCGTAAAATTCTTCACTTGTGCCTTGAATGGACTTGAGACGAATCGAATCGCCGACCTTGTAGCCCGTACGCAAAGCAACATTGCGATCAATGATGGCTTCATTACCGCGCGCTTCCAAGCCGCGTCCCAACAGCACGGGCGGTTCACCAGGTTTACCGGGTTCAACGCCAATGAGTGCGACGTTGAACTTTTTGCCATCGCCTTGCACCAGCACCACACTGCTGAAACTCACTTGCCCCGCGTCTTTGACCCCAGGCACGCGCAACACCGCGCGCAACTGTGCACGATCCAAACGACTCGCGCCAATCGAAAGATCAACGTTCGCTTTGTAAACGATCAGTTCGCCGTTCAGTTTTTCGATGTACTCGCGATTGCCATTTCCCAATCCATCGCCTAGCGCGGCGATGAAGAGGACGAGAATGGTGATGAGCGCGATTACCAAACTGAACAAAAAGAATCGTCCGCGATTGCGCCAAATTTCTTTGAACGTCAAATAGATTGCGGTTAGTATCACGCTGGTTCCTCCACCCAACGCGTCAAAATCTGCTCGACGCGTTTTTCATCGCGTTGACCGATGAAGTACCACGCCAGGTACGCCATATTCGCGAGTGTCCAAGCCAGTGTGACGGGAATGTAAAAATGCAACGGCGCAAAGTGGGGAGCAAGGGAAGGAATCAGTTGCGCGGCGCGATACAACGCCAACGCCCACAACACCGTGCCCGCGATTCCATAATGCAACGTGATGGCTGTGAAGAATGAGAGCACGTTACCAAAATTCACACCCACAAAACGCGACGCATCGAGCGGAAACAAGTAGGCGTCCTCCAATTGATGCGCAATCAACGCCTCGTATCCATTCAGCGCATTGAGTTTTTGTTCCAACGCGCGCGCATAGCGTCGCGCCAAGATGATATAGTGAAAGTGAAACGCGCCTTGCATCGCCGCATACAAAATGATGTATGGCACGAGCAAGATTGTCGCGTGCAAAGGTGGTAGCAGACTAGCGACCAACAACAGCGCGACGATCGCAATCCAAAAATTGATATAGCGAAAGAAAAGCGCGTGGTATCTAAAATTCAGTGCGCGCATTCGTCGCAATTGTGCGTGGATTTCACGTTCCATCATTTATGCTCTTGCTCCCAGCCAAAATTTCTTCCAATCGCCACGACTCGCGTTCAGCGCGAGCAGAACGTAGAGCGCGGCAGTCCAATTTCCTAACACCATCATCAGCACGATCCAGACGACTTTTGCCAACAACGATTTTTCACGATACACGATCCACAGTGAGAAAAGCGTAAAGCCAACGTAGAGATCAACCAGCGAGACAATGCCCCAAGGATGCGATGTGATCCACGCGCCTTCAACGGCAAAATTGCCAAACGCAAACGCGTAGAGAATCGCGATGGTCATTGCCACCAAGCCGAGAAGCGAAATGGTTTTTGCGATGTTCATTGTTTCTCCTTTTCTGACCGCAGACCACCGACCGCCGACCGCTGACTGTTTGAAGAGCGGCGGTCAGCGGTCAGTCGTCGGCGGTCACAATCGCGGAATCAACACCGGCGTCCGCTTTTTATACTCCTCGTACTCGGGTTGTCCGCCCCATTTTTTATCCGCTTTGGCTTCCAAAAGCGGAATGCCACTGATGCGCGTGAGCAGAATCGTGACGAATACCGGCGAAATCAGCGCAATCCACTGCCAACCTTGCAGAACGGGCAACGCGATGATCGCGACACCAATCCACAACACGATTTCGCCAAAATAGTTGGGATGACGCGAGCGCGACCACAAGCCCGTTTGAATGAACTTGCCCTTGTTGGCAGGATCGGCATTGAAACGATTTTTCTGCGCGTCGGCAATCACTTCGATTGTGAAACCGATGATCCACACAACCAAGCCAACGAGCGCGAACGCATCGAGTTCTTTGCGCGTCGTTGTCGTGATCGCGACGAGCGCGGCGGCAGCAGTGAACGTCACCCACAAACCCTGAATCGTCCACACGTTCAGAAAGCGAATGAACGACGGTTTGAGATCATCGAAACGATCGTCCTTGCCCGCGCGTTGAATGCGTCGAAACAAGAACGTGCCAAGCCGCGCCGCCCAAATCACGACGAGTGCCCACAGCAAAATCGCGCGCGCGTCCATCGCTGGGCTGAACAGCAACGCGAACGTTGTGATCGAGATATACGTGATGCTACCTGTGATGTCGAAAAATTTTTCGGTTTGGCGCAGGTAGGACGGAATGAAGACGAGCCACTGAATCGCGTACGCAAGTCCAATCGCCAACGCGAACAACGGAATGCCAAAGAACAAACTGCCACCCTGACTACCCGCCCAAGCAACCGCCGCACCGATCAACACCAAGACAACAAAGGTCAGCCACCCTTTGAGATTTGCACTCATTGCATTCATCCTTTTGATTTACTCACCACCGCAAATCCCACCGCGCCTGGACCGATGTGCGCGCCGATGACAGGCGTAATGTCCACCGCAGGCACATCCTCCGACGGCAAGAGGTGCGCGGCTTTTTCGCGCAACTCTGCCACGCGCGCGTGCGCGTGCGTGTGCAGAATCGCCACGCGCTCGATCGCGCCCGCATCGGCAAGCATCTCCAACACGCGTTCGATTGCGCGTTCGCGCGTGCGCACGCGTTCCGCGCCAGGATTGCCATCGTACATCGTCAGAATCGGTTTGAGTTGGATGAAATTGCCAAAGCCCGCGATGAACCGATTCATCCGCCCACTGCGTTTCAAAAATTCCAACGTATCGAGCGCGGCAAAGACGCGCGAACGTTTGATTTGATCGTTCAACACGGGCAGAATCTCGCCGACTTCGTGACCTTGTGCCGCGAGTTGCGCTGCGCGCTCGACGAGAAAGCCCGTGCCCAGACTCAACTGACGTGAATCGAACACAGTCACAGGGACGGAAGTCGTTTCGCGCGCGCCAACTTGGGCAGTATCGAACACCGCGCTGAGCGCGCTTGAAATGTGAATCGAAAGGACGTGCGTCGCGCCTTCGTCCGCCAACGCGTCATACACCGCGCGAAACTTTAACGGTGATGGCGCGGCAGTGGTTGGATGTTCGGGGAACGACGGTAACTTTTGATAAAACTCTTGCCGCGTAATGTCCCCACCATCCAAGTAACCTTGTTTGCCAACGTTGATGTAGAGTGGCACGACGCGAATGTTGTAACGTGCGATTGTTTCAGGTGGCAAATCGCACGTGCTATCGGTAACAATGCGTACAGACATTTTTTCCTCCTCGAAGCGACCGACGACGGACGACCGACGACCGCCGCGAAATCGTTAGATGACCAAAATCACACCGAACACAATTTCGATGATAAGACTGATGAGGTTCGATTGCGCGAACGATTGATCGAACACGATGGAAAACGCGCGCGTCACGGCAATCGTCAGATAACCGATGCCAAGCATCTGATACGCGGTCGCGCCCAAGAACAACGGCGCGAGTCCCAACGCGATGAACAAGCCGCCAAAGATCGCGCGAATCTCCGAGACGCCGCGCGCGCCCTGTGCGTTCAAGCCGATAAAGCCATACGTGGCATCGGGCTTGACAAACGCCAGCAACCCCGTTGCCGCCGTCGCCAATGCCGCGATGATTTTTAGAATTGTCAAGAAATCAATCATTATCCTCTCCTAATCCGAAATTCGTTTTAACCAATTGACCATCGTCGAAACAATTTGCTGTTGTTGCTCTTCGCGCGAAATCGTGGCGATTCCATCACCCGATTGTGCACCATACCAACCGAACTGCGCGTGATTGCCACCTTCGATTGCCACGAACATCGTATTAGCGGGCAAGAGCGCGCGCGAACTTTCGATCTTGGCAGGTGTGGACAAACCATCGCGCGTACCGTAAATCGAAAGCACGCGTATCGGCACGTCAGTCATCGCATCGGCGGGATACGATGCCCAAAACGCAAGACCTTGCACCGACTTGGGCTGACTCTTGACGAACATCGCCGCTGCTACACCACCCAACGAATGTCCGCCAATCGTCCAATGCGTGATGCGCGGATAACTTGTCATCACCTCGCTCGCGCGATTGGCATCAAAGAACGCCAAGTTGAGTGGCATTGGTACAATCACCACGAGGAAACCTTGAGCGGCAATGTCACGCGCGAGCGGCGCGTATGCACGCGCGTCCACCAAACCACCAGGGTAAAAGATGAATCCCACCGATGGCTCACGCGCGCGTGGTGTGAATACAAGCCAGCGCGATGTGGTCACTGTCACTCGTTCATCCGATTGCAATGCCACCAACGCTTGCGGCATCGGTTCGGCAGGACGCGTGGCAAACCACCCAACGATGCCTAGCCCTGCGACCAACACGACCAGCGCGAGCAGCAACCAACGCCCATACTTGCGCATCGTCACCTCACACCGATACGCCGCGCGGCGCAAGTGGTGGATCGGGATTGACGACGATGCGTCGCCACACGAACACTACGACCCAAGCCATCACAATCGCGCTGAAAATTCCTGGCGCACTCGTGCCTAAAAATTCGATCAAGAATCCGCCCAGCGTCGGCGCGATGACGCGCGTCACACTTTCGACTGATGCGGCAAGGCCTAACGTGCCGCCGATTTCATCGCGCGTTACCGCTTTGGTCAGCGCGCTGTTCAGCACTGTGTTCAACGTTCCGCCCGCAAGTGCCATCGGCGCGAGCACGATGAGCAACGCAACCAAGTTCGGTACGAACGCCCACGCGAGAAGCGACACGCCCATCAGCACACTTGCGCCGAAGATGAGCCGACTCTCCGCAAAGCGCGCGGTCAACTTGCCCTGTCTCTTATACACATCT
>JAOACU010000191.1 GCA_026417715.1 Anaerolineae bacterium
GTCACGATGCCGGTGCGCAAGCCAAAACAATCGGCAAGATTCGCGGCAACGTTGAACTCACCGCCACTCACGTGAATTCTGCACTCGGTCGCTTTGCGAAACGGAATGATGCCGGGATCAAGCCGATGCACGAGCGCGCCGAGTGACACAAGGTCAAGTGCACCATCGGGTTTGAGGTCGAGTCCGTATCTCATCCTATCCTCCAAGTATGAAGTAGGAAGTATGAAAATTCATACTTCATACTTCCGCCTTCATACTTTAGTTCTTCTTCCACACTGTCGAAGTGACACTACCGCCGCGCCCTGTCCAATTCGTGTGGAAATACTGTCCGCGCGGTTTGTCAATGCGTTGATACGTGTGCGCACCAAAGTAATCGCGTTGCGCTTGCAACAGATTCGCCGGGAGCGATTCGCGGCGATAACCATCGTAGAACGCGAGCGCGGACGACATCGCCGGGACAGGGATGCCTTTTTGCACGGCTTTGGCAACCACGCGTCGCCACGCACCTTGCGCGGCTTGGATTTCTTTGGCGAAGAACGGATCGAGCAACAAGTTGGAGAGGTCGGGGTTGCGATCGAAGGCTTCTTTGATTTTACCCAGGAACACCGAGCGGATGATACAACCACCGCGCCACATCAGCGCGATGCCACCATAGTTCAAGTTCCAGTTGTACTCTTTTGCCGCCGCACGCATCAGCATATACCCTTGCGTGTACGAAATCAATTTCGATGCGTACACAGCGTGCTCCAAATCAGCGATGAACGCGCGTTTGTCGCCAGCGATTTTCGGTTTGGGTCCGCTTAACACTTGAGACGCGGCGATGCGTTCGTCTTTGAGCGCGGACAGCGAGCGCGCCAGCACCGCTTCGACAATCATCGTGAGCGGAATACCCATATCCAGCGCAGAAATACCTGTCCATTTGCCGGTGCCTTTTTGCTCCGCCATATCCAAGATTTTGTCCACGAGCGGTTTGCCGTCTTCGTCTTTATAAGCCAGAATGTCGCGCGTGATTTGAATGAGGTACGAATCGAGTTTGCCCTTGTTCCACTTGGCAAAGACCTTGCTCATTTCGGGCGCGGACAGTCCCAGCCCTTCGCGCATCAAAAAGTACGCTTCCCCGATCAACTGCATATCGCCGTACTCGATGCCATTGTGCACCATCTTGATATAATGTCCCGCACCGTTTTCGCCGACCCAATCACAGCACGGTGAACCATCGGCGACCTTTGCCGCAATCGCTTGGAAAATCGGCTTGACGTGGGGCCAGGCGGCAGGCGAACCACCGGGCATAATCGAAGGACCATAGCGCGCGCCCTCCTCGCCACCCGAAACGCCAGTGCCGATGTAGAGTAATCCTTTCGATTCGACATACTTGGTGCGACGCATCGTGTCTTGATAGTTCGAGTTGCCACCATCAATGATAATGTCACCCGGCTCCAAGAGTGGAATCAATTGTTCGATAAAATCATCCACCGGTTGACCAACCTGAACCATCAGCATCACACGACGTGGCTTTTTCAACAAGCCGACCAACTCTTGCAAAGAATGCGCGCCCACGATTTGCGTGCCTTTGGCAGAACCAGCAAGAAACTCGTCCACTTTGGACACGGTGCGATTGAACACTGCGACCTTGAATCCGTGATCGTTCATGTTCAGCGCAAGATTTTGTCCCATCACGGCAAGACCAATGATTGCAATGTCTGCTTGACTCATTTTACAACCTCCTTAATTATTTAGATGATGACGAAAGACGAAAGTAAACCTTCGTCCTCCGTCATTCGTCCTTCAAGTGCGATGTATCATTCACCAACGTCACCACCCAACCGTTGGCGTGTTTCTCGAACGCGCTAATGCACCCGTTGTCTTCGCGCACGCGCCACAACGCATCGGCGGGAAGTCCGAGCACGACACCTAGCATCGCGCAACACACTACGCGATGCGAAACGAGCGCGAGCGTTTGTCCCGCGTGCTTTGCCGCGAGTTCGTCGAGTAGCGTGACGATGCGCGCGCGAACATCGTAAAGCGATTCGCCTCTGGGAAAAGTCACTTGTCCCGGCGTCGTCAACCACTTTTCGATGATGTCGGGATACACTTGACGCGCTTCGTCTGTCGTCATTCCTTCGAGCGCGCCAAAATCAATGTCGAGCAGACCATCGTGTGGAATAACAGGCAAATGCAATCGTTCGGCGAGCGGGCGCGCCGTATCGAGGGTGCGTTGCTTGGGGCTGGCGTAGATCGCCGCAATCGGTTCGTTGGCAAGTCGCGCGGCGATGCGTTGCGCCTGTGCGTGTCCTAAATCGTTGAGCGGAATGTCCGCGCGTCCGCGAAATCGTTCCGCACCACGATTCCATTCGGTTTGTCCATGTCGGATGAGGAAGAAACGAGTGGTCATTTACATTTTTGATTGTGATTTCAGATTTGAGATTGCAGATTGCAGATTTATCATTTGCTTTCGCCTAAAGAAAAAATCTGAAATCATCAATCTGCAATCGGCAATGATTATATACGCAAGCGCGCGCGGCGTCAAAGAAACGTTTTCAACACTGTGCCAACGATTTGCGATTTTGCCTACCCTATGCTAAAATTATTGGCACTTGCTACCGTACAAATGGCAAGTGGTAATCCTCAGTTCGGACCGAGGTTGAAAAATTGAACACACGCTTGAACCATCCTTTACTGCGTGCCCTCGACAGTTTCCTCGATGGCCAGGTCACCAGTTGGATCATCAATCTAGTACTCATCCCGTTTCTGGTGTTGCTTGCCATCGTTCTACCACCGCTCGCACTCCCGCAACGTATCCTTGCCGCTGGCTATACAGGAATCTCACCGAACACGGGTGGTAGTGTCTTTTCGACCGATGGCGCGCAATTTTCGATTCCTCCTGGCGCGCTCAAGAGTGGCGTCTCGATTCGCCTAGCCACGCAACCCGCGAGCGCGTTTCTCAAAAGTTCGCTGGCAAAAACTTTACCCTCCACACTCCAAGTCAAAAGTCCGCTATACCAACTAGGTCTGCAGGGCCAGGTGCCCACGCAAGCCGTCCTCTCGATTCCGATTCCAGATGGCATCGAACAACTTGCCGCGCTGGATGTGTATGGGTATGACGGCAAAAAGTGGAGCAAGATTCCGTTTCAATTTTTCCTTGGTGAACAACGCGTCGAAGCATACTTGCGCGCCAATCTACCCCAAGCCGTTGTCTTGGTGGCGACGAGCGCGTTGGCACCCACGATCAGTGCAGACTTGACCACCAAAACATCATTGCCTCCCACCGTGAGTGCGTTGCTCGCTGAGGTCAATCCCACTGGCTTGACAATTGCTGAGGAAGGCGGCATCGCGGGTGATGTGCCACCGCTCGAAGAAGCCGGCGCATCGAGTCCATACCAGGTGTTGCCGACCATCAGCAACTGGGACGGTACGCAAACGCGCGGCGACTTGGTGGACGAGATGATCACCACGCCAGCATTGCGCAAGGCGCACATTCAAGCGTTGGTTGATCTCACCATCGAAAAGTTGTATCCCGGCATCAACATTGACTATCAAAACATCAATCCTGACAATCGCAAAGAGTTTACGACGTTCATTCGTGAACTCGCGCAGGCATTGCGCGCCAAAGAAAAAATCTTGAGCGTGACAATGGCACTCCCCATCCAAGTCTCCGCCGATGAGTGGGATACTGGCGCGTATGATTGGGAAACGATTGGTCAACTTGCCGACATTGTCAAGATTCCACTCCCTGATCGCGAGGCGTTTGCGGGCAATCCATCGGGAGTCGAGACGTACTTGATGTGGGCGGTCGGTCGCGTGGATCGCTACAAGTTGCAACTCGCGTTTTCGGTGATGGGACGCGATGAATTCGGCAGTGCCTACGCGCCGATCGCGTTCACGAACGTTGCCAAACTTTTTGGACCAGTCGAAGTATCGCCCGGCAACATCACGCCCGAAACTTCGGTCACTTTGGATTTGCCGCGCCTGCGCGAGAGTCGCGGCTTGAAAGCCGATCCGCCGAGTGGTTTGTACGCGTTCACCTACCTCGATGATAAACAACAACTGCATACGGTTTGGATCGAGAATCCTGAAAGTTTTGGCAAGAAACTTGCGCTGGCTTTGCAGTTCAACTTGCGCGGTGTCGCGTTACGCGATGTGACCAACGATGCGATGGACACGCGCGCGTGGCAAGCGCTGGAACAATATCGCGATTCTCAGGCGAGTACGTTCAAGGCGCGCCCTGTCATCGTTTGGCGTGTCAACAATCAAGTGGTGGGCAAAGTTGCCGCGACGGATCCACGTTTTACGTGGAAAGCCCCCAATCAACCCGGCGATGCCAAGATCGAAGCATCGCTCTCGTTCGATGACGGGCAATCGCTGGCGGGTTCAACCGAACCCAAGCCGGTGCAAATCGCGCGCGCGGCAACGCCTACACCCACACCGCGTCCGACGGTCGTGGCGACACGTCCACCACCTACGGCGGCGGCACCTGCCGCGCCCGCGAGTAACTTTCGCGGCAAGAATATGTTTGCCTACGGCGCGCAGTTGAACTGGACGGGTTCACCTATCGGTGTTCCCGGCGCGATGCAAACGCTCAAGGGGATGGGCTTTACGTGGGCAAAGATTCAAATTCGTTGGTGCGAGTTTGAACCGAACAAAGGCAATATCCAGTGGAGTCAAATTGATGCGGCAGTGGACGCTGCGCGCGCAAACGGCATCACGCTTCTCTTCAGCATTCTTTGCGGACCGAAATGGACAGGCGCCGTGCAACGTGGACACGGTGGCGCGCCTGGTCCGCCACAAAACCCCAACGATCTCGGCGATTTTGTCGCGGCAGTCTCGGCGCGCTATTGCGGTAAAGGACTGGGCGCAATCGAGGTGTGGAACGAAACGAATATGGAACGCGAATGGGGTGCTAACCCAGTCTCGGGTGCTGATTACATCCGCTATCTCTCGGTCGCGTATCGCCGTATCAAAGAGACATGTCCGAGTATCGTGGTAGTGAGTGCTGCGCCCACGCCGACAGGTGTCACCGCGCCCGGCTATATGGACGATCTCGCGTATCTCCACTCGATGTATCAAGCCGGGTTGAAAAACTATAGTGACGCGATTGGTGTGCATCCCAGCGGCTTTTGCAATCCACCCGATGCGCGCGTCGGCTCGCCGAATCCGTGCGGTGGGCAATACAACAATCATCGCTCGTTCTTCTTCCGCGAGACGATGGAATCGTACCGCGCGGTGATGGTGCAGTATGGCGATGCAGATAAACAACTCTGGCCCACCGAATTCGGCTGGGCGTCGGCACCCAACCCGCATCCCGATTTTCAGTACGCGCGCAACATCACGCTCGAAATGCAAGCGGAATGGCTTGTGCGAGCATTCCAAATGATGAAAGCGTGGGGCTGGGTGGGAGTCACTTTTCTCTGGAATCTCGACTTTACCGACTTGAGCAATGAAACTGGCGCGTTCCACGTGCTTAATCGTCCGGCGCAATCGCGCTTGGCGGCAATGCCCAAGTAGGCGCGAAAGAAACACGAAAGAAACGCGAAAGGGCGCGAAAGAAACGCGAAAGGGCGCGAAAGAAACGCGAAAGGGCGCGAAAGAGACGCGAAAAGGACGCGAAAGGTTGGGGCGACCCTGTGTGGTCGCCCTAACCGTTTTGGCAACGTAGGAGCAACTCTGTGTGGTCGCCCGATTATGGCGACGACCCTATATGGTCGTCCCGATAAACGTTCCATATTAACCGATGGTGCTACTTACCTTGATTGCTAGTTGACATCAACAGGTTGTCTGCGCACAATGATAGCAAAAGATTATCTCGAGACGGAGGCAC
>JAOACU010000192.1 GCA_026417715.1 Anaerolineae bacterium
CAACCCAACGTTGCGAGAGGCGATCGTCACCTTGTGTGCTCCTAGCCACTATTATACTTTGAATGGTCTGTTTCGTCAAAGATGTGAGACAAGTTTGCTAGGGCTGGTGCAGAGTCGGCGACTCGAAGTCGCCGCGACAACAACCCCAAGCCCGCCTTCGCGGGCTAAATTAGCCGACGTAGGTCGGCTTCGGGTAGTTGTTGGCGTGAATTTATTCGCCTGTCAATAGACTTTGCACCAGCCCTGACACGTTTGAAACTTGTCCTACTGTATCACATCGAATTTTCTAGCATCTGCGTAAGGTGAGCAAGTAAACGTAGTGTTTTTCAATCCCATCGAATTGGTGTATAATGTAAGCAAAACTCGTTGTGGAGTAAGGAATGACGGAACGACCGATTCGCGTACTCGTTGCCAAACCGGGTTTGGATGGACACGATCGCGGCGCCAAAGTGGTCGCACGCGCGCTGCGCGATGCGGGAATGGAAGTGATTTACACCGGCATTCGTCAAACGCCAGAGATGATCGCCGAAGCCGCGCTGCAAGAAGACGTGGATGTCGTTGGACTTTCGATTTTGTCCGGCGCGCATCGTGAACTCTTTCCGCGCATCGTCGAGCAACTCAAGCAACGCCAGTTGGACGATGTGGTGCTCGTGTGCGGCGGCATCATTCCCGATGATGACATCCCACTCATCAAACAAATGGGCTTTGCTGGCGTGTTCGGTCCGGGCACTTCGACGCAAGACATCGCGGCGTTCATCCGCGATCAGGTTGCCAAGAAACGCGGAGCGCGCGCCTCGTGAATGCGGATTGGGTCGAACAGGTGCGCGCGGGCAATCCGCGCGCAATTGCGCGCGCCATCAGCGCGGTCGAGCGTGGTGGCAACGAGGCGCGCGCGGTCATCACCGCGCTCTTTCGATTCACCGGACGCGCACACATCGTTGGTGTGACTGGCGCGCCAGGCACCGGCAAAAGTACGCTCGTCAACGAAATCGCTAAACACTATCGCCGACGCGGACAACGCGTCGGTATTGTTGCCGTTGACCCGACGAGTCCGTTCAGCGGCGGCGCGCTCTTGGGCGATCGCTTGCGAATGCAAGATTTGTCCGGCGATGCGGGCGTCTTCATTCGTTCGATGGCGACGCGCGGTTCACTCGGCGGACTTGCCGCTGCCACTGCCGATGCGGTCAAGGTGCTCGATGCGGCGGGGTTCGAGGTTATTCTCGTCGAAACCGTCGGCGCGGGACAAAACGAAGTGGACATTGCGCGTAACGCGCACACCACACTCGTCATCGAGGCACCGGGAATGGGTGATGACATTCAGGCGATCAAAGCCGGCATTATGGAGATTGCCGATTTGCTGATTGTCAACAAAGCCGATCACGATGAGGTGAGCGCGACGGTCGCCGCGCTCGAAATGAATTTGAATCTCAAACCCAAGTCGGAAAACGATTGGCGTCCGCCGGTGCTCAAGACGATTGCGACGACGGGCGAAGGCGTTGCCGAAGTGGTCGAATGGATTGGCAAGCATCGCGCGTATCTGGAGGCGAATCACTTGCTCGAAGCGCGCGAGCGCGCCCGCGCGCGTGCCGAGTTAGAGATGGTGGTACAACGCGAGTTGATGGCGCGTCTGTTGCGCGGCGTGAACGGCACCAAAATCGAATCCCTCGTCGAGCAAATCGTCGCGCGCGAAACCGACGTGTACGCGGCGGCGGAAAAGTTGATTGGATGAAATTGAATTATTATTCAGATACTGATTCGTTATACATTGACTTGTCGGAGAGGACGAGTGTAGATTCAATGGAGGTTGCCCCCGGCGTCGTGTTGGATTTCGACGATGATGGCAATTTGGTGGGGATAGATATTGATCGCGCAAGTCGTGTGGTAAATTTAGCGCATTTGGAAGCAGAGGCATTGCCTATCCAGAGTTTCGCGCTAAAGCAGTCACAAATGACGGAAGCATAACCGGCGCGCGAAACAGATGTGTACGCGGTGGCGAAAAATGGAGTCTAGAAATGGAACAAGTTTTGTCTTTACAACAATTGACAGATAAACTTTTGCGCCTTGAAAGTGAGATAGAATTAATCCGTCGAGCATTGCTAGAACATTCTCAACAGAATACTCCTGCACTAACGAGCACAGTTAAACCAATGCCAGGTTTCCGTTGGGCGGATAAGCAAACCCTACAACGCGAAATGAATGCTTTCCGCGCTTCCCTGTCTATTCGCACTGAGCCAATCGAGATTGAGGATTTACAACGAAGGATGGGAGAAGCAGGATTTGCACCCAACGAACTCAGCCAAAGCATCATAGAGGCACGGGAGAAATAGTGTGTTGCGTATCTACTTCGATGCTAGCGCGCTGGTCAAACGATACACTCAAGAAACAGGCACTGGTTGCAGTTTCAAACGGAGTGATAAATGAACCCACTCTTGCAACGGATTTCAATTGATCCAAATGTTTGCTTCGGTAAACCCTGTATTCGTGGTACACGGATTTGGGTATCGCTCATCCTTGATTTTTTGGCGAATGGTTGGACGATGGAACAAATTCTGGATGAATATCCGCAACTGCAGCGCGAAGACATCCTTGCCGCCATTGCCTACGGCGCCGAAAAATTTGTGGATCGTTGAGGTTGACCGAATTCGGATTCACTCCTCGGATGAGAGTGAATTCTGACTCGTTGAACGCGTATGAGTACTTCACCCGACCCTGAATCTCTGCTCGCTCAAGCCGAGCAAGCCATACAAGCCGAAGACTGGGACGGCGCGATCGCGCTGTACCGTCGCGTGCTCGAATTCGACCGCGCCTTTCACGGCGCAGAAGCCAAGTTGCAGTGGACGTTGCGGATGAAAGAGATTGACGCGCTGTATCGGCAAGGCAAAGAGCACCTTGCCGCGCAACGCTACACCGACGCGTTGACAGCGCTGCGTCAAGCGCGTCTGCTGTACGCCGGGCACTACAAGGACACCGACCAACTCATCGTCGAGGCGCAACGCGCCCTGCAACAAGAGCAATGGCGCGCGCGTAGCGTCGCCCAGAAAAAAGGTTGCTTTTTGACAAGCGCGCTTGCGCTTGTTGCACTGATACTAATCTTCGTGTTGATGGCGTGTGCCACAACACCCACCACTGGTCGCGCGGCGGATCGCGCGCCAGCGCAAAGGAGTGAAATGTACAAATCTGCACCACCGCTGACGATTGACGTTAAAAAATCGTACATCGCAACCATCAAAACCGCAAAAGGCAATATCGTCGCGGAACTGTATCCCAAAGACGCGCCACAGCACGTCAACAATTTTGTTTTTCTCGCGCGCGAAGGATTTTACAACAACCTGACTTTTCATCGCGTTGTGCCAGGTTTTGTGATTCAAGGTGGCGATCCATTGGGCAACGGCACAGGCGGACCCGGCTATGGCATTCCACCCGAAATCAAAGCCAAACACACCAAAGGCGCGCTCGCGATGGCGCGTCGCGCCGGTCCTGCCCAGACCACGCCGAGTAGTGGCAGTCAGTTTTACATCACACTCGCTCCGCAACCGGGTTTGGACGGCGAATACACCGTGTTTGGGCAAGTGATTAGCGGAATGGACGTGGTCGAAAAAATCGCGGTGGGTGATGTGATTCACACCATCACCATCGAGGAAAAATAGTCGGGAGGTCTTCGATGGCGAAGATGTTTGGCGAGATGGCAATTTTCAGCGGGCGAAGTAATCGTCCGCTTGCCGAAGCCATCTGCAAACACTTGAACATTCAACTCGACGAAGCCGACATTTTCGATTTTCCGAACGAAAACATTTTCGTTCAACTCAAGTGTAGCGTGCGCGGACAGGATGTGTTCTTTGTGCAAGGTTTGTCTTCGCCGGTGAATCGCAACATCGTCGAGATGCTCATTTTCATTGACGCGCTCAAACGCGCGTCCGCAGGGCGCATCACGGCGGTCATTCCGTTCTACGCCTATGGTCGTAGCGATAAGAAAGATCAACCGCGTGTGCCAATCACCGCGCGTCTCCTTGCCGATTTGATCGTTGCCGCTGGCGCCGATCGCTATATGACGATTGATTTGCATGCCGGACAGATTCAAGGTTTCTTCAGTATTCCTGGCGATGAATTTTCCGCGTTCCCGACTCTTAGCGATTACCTCGTCGAAAAGCAAATTCCCGATGCGGTGGTCGTCGCCGCTGACTTGGGCTTTGCCAAAAAAGCGCGCAACTTTGCGCGTCGCCTCGATGTGCCGCTTGCGTTCGTCGAGAAACGACGCATCGGCAACGATCCGAAAGCACAAGCCATCACGCTCATCGGTGATGTGCAAGGCAAGAACGCGATCATCGTGGACGATGAGGTGGACACGGCAGGCACACTCATCGAGGCAGTGCATCTATTGCAACAACACGGTGTACGAAAAATTTTCTCGGTCTGTACGCATGCGACGCTCTCGCCACCTGCGATCGAACGCTTGCGTGCCGCACCCATCGAAGAATTCATTTGCACCGATACCGTGCCGATTCCATCCGAAAAACGTTTACCGAACTTTACGATTCTCTCCGTCGCGCCACTCCTCGCCGAAACGATTTTGCGTACGCACGAAGGGCGAAGTGTGGGCGAGTATTTGCACGACACCCAGTAAAATTGCAGATTGCAGATTGACGATTGCAGATTGAAAAAATCTGCAATCTGCAATCTAAAATCTGAAATTAGGAACGTATGCTCAAAACCCTCTACACCCGCCTCACCGGCGATCCGAACGAAAAAGAACTCAACCGCCTCAAACCGCTTGTCGCGCAAATCAACGCGCTGGAGCCACACATCCAAAAACTCACCGACGCGCAACTGCGCGCCAAGACCGACGAATTTCGCGCGCGCCTCGATGACGAATTGCGTGAACCGCGCGCGCGTGTGCGCGATCTGCGTCAGCAATTCGACACTGCCGATACCGACACGCGCCGCATTTTGGAAGAGCAACTCAAGCAAGCCGAAAAAGAATTGCTCGATGCGGAACGTGCCGCGCTCGACGCGATTCTCCCCGAAGCGTTCGCGTGCGTGCGCGAAGCCAGCGTCCGCACCATTGGTTTGCGTCACTTTGACGTGCAACTTATCGGTGGCATTGTCTTGCACGAAGGTAAAATCGCCGAGATGAAAACTGGCGAAGGCAAGACGCTCGTCGCGACGTTGCCGCTGTATTTGAACGCGCTTCTCGGACGCGGCGCGCATCTCGTCACTGTGAACGATTACCTTGCGCGACGCGATACGCAATGGATGGGTCCCATCTATCACGCGCTTGGATTGAGCGTCGCCGCGTTGCAACAAGGCGACGAGAAACGAGCGTTGATGTTCGACCCGACGTTTGAAGCCGCGACGCGCGAAATGAACTACTTACGCGCATGCGATCGTCACGACGCGTATCGCGCGGACATCACCTACGGCACCAACAGCGAATTCGGCTTTGATTATCTGCGCGACAATATGGCGTGGCGACTCGAAGACCGCGTGCAACGTGAGTTGTACTATGCCATCGTGGACGAAGTGGACAACATTTTGATTGACGAAGCGCGCACGCCGCTCATCATTTCGGGACCTGCGGGTGAAGCCTCGGAAGAGTACTATCGGCTGGCACAAATCGTGCGTCAACTGTCACCCGATCATTATACGATTGACCAGCGCACGCGCAGTATCACGCTGACCGAAGCAGGTTACGATCGCGTCGAAGAGTTGTTGGGGCAACCGCTCACCAGCCCCGATCGTCCCGAAGAGGCAGACCCACAACAAGCCAAGTTGATGCACCATCTTGAAGCCGCGCTCAAAGCCGAGTATCTCTT
>JAOACU010000193.1 GCA_026417715.1 Anaerolineae bacterium
CCCTCCCACTCCTCACCTTAATTCTCATCAGTTGCTCTGTGACACCTATGCCAACTACCCAATCACCCAATCACCCAATTTCCGGCTTTAACCTCGAACAAAAAATCGGTCAACTGATGCTCGTTGGATTCGACGGTACGACGTTGACCGATGAACTGCGCGCGTTGATTCAAGAGTTGCATCTCGGCGGTGTGATTTACTACGATCGTAATGTTGTATCGCCGCATCAAGTGGCGCAACTCAACACCGATTTGCAAAATGCCGCGCGCGCGAGCAACCTCCCACCGCTCTTCATCTCGATTGATCAGGAAGGTGGCGTCGTCGCGCGTCTACGCGAGGATCGCGGTTTCACCGAATTTCCCGGACAAATGGCGGTTGCCGCGACTGACGACGTAGAGAACGCGCGCCGTATCGCGCGCGGGAAGCGCGGCGAGCGTCACTTCGCGCTTGACCATCGAGATTCGCACGCGCGCGGGTCCGGAAATGCGACACGTGTAGAGAAGCGTTTGCGCTTCGGCGACAAAGACGCGCGCGGTCACGCCGCGCTCGCGCAGGATGTTGCGAAATTCCAGCGCGCCGCCCGTGCGCCCTGGGTTGAGAATGATCACTTGATCATCGCGCAGATGTGGCGCGCACACCTCCGCCATAAACGCGTGCGCGTTCGCAGGAACGACAACGAAGATAAAATCGGCATCAGCAATCACGGGCGCAATGTCCGTTGTGATGAGTTCGAGCGCACCAAAACCTTCGATGACGCCTTCGCAGGTCACGCCGCGCGCGTTTTGTAGTGCCACGATTTCATTTTCAAACTTGTTGTAAAGTCGCACGGGATAGCCACGCAACGCGAGATCACCCGCAAACGCGTGCGCGCCATTCCCCGCACCCAAAATTGCAATGCGTGTTTTCATTGTCTCATTGGTTCGCACGTCCTTCGTCTTTCGTCCTCCGTCCTCCGTCATTTGTTTGGGCTCATTGCCGAATCGGCATCTCCAACCGCACCAACTCGCGCTTCATCACGCGCAACGCTTGTTCGGGATCCACGCGCCCGTACAACCCACCCAGAATGCTCACCAAGTATTGGGCGTCGAGAAGCACGGGACCGTTGGGACGCAAGACGTGAGGTTCATTCGGATCGTAAATCACACCTTGCGCGATTAGGGCGAGATCGTCCAAATACCCCGGCGCGCGCTCTTGGCACTTGTGATACACCGTACCGCCGATGACAAGTACCGTGACCGGTTGATTCAAAAAGTTGACGCCATACTGCAAAAAGTAGGTCTCGGTCTCTTCCACATACCCCACGTGCTTGCGCGTGGCAGTCGCTAGAATTTCGCGCGCCAGCCACGAGCGCGCCGTGTTTTCCAACGCGGTCTTGGGTGTGACGTGAGGATGCTCCGTGATCCATGAGAGGTAGCGATCCAAATCCACTTGCACGCAACCGTTGCGACTAAACAAGAACTGCCCGAACTGTTCGTCGCGCGGGACAAAATCATTGGGGAAACGCCGCGCGAGAAATTCACTCAACTCGACTTGCATCGCGCCGTTTTTGAACCGATCCAATTCTTTAAGGTTGACCGCGTTGTAACTCAAGCCGTACTTGCCTTCCACACGGCGATACGCCAGCGGTGTGTTCGGTGTTTTCAAAATCGTGCGCTTGACGCGCTTGGAGTTGTCTGGTCCTTCATAGACAAACAGTGGATTGTCTTTGACGTTGGAGAAAAAGTCTGTCGTTGCACCGCCAATATCGAGCGCGAGAATGTTGCCGATACCTTCCTCGTTGCCATGCCCGCGCGCAAGCAGATTGATACCACGAAACGCCGCGCGTGGTGTGGGGATGAACGGCGCGTCCATATATTTTTCGACGACATCGAAACCTTTGCCGCGAATGATGACCGTTTGGAAGAGTTCGCGAATCGTCTCGTTGACTACTTCGATTTGGAAGCGATTCACTTCGGGCATTACGTTCGCGGTGATGCGAATGTCCACGTGATTCGAGCGAAAGATGTTTTCGATTTGTTCGCGAATGTCTTGGTTGCCGGCGTAAATCACTGGCACGCCGTATTGCGCATACGTCGCATAGCGCGCGTTCTCGGCGAGGAGGCGCGCGTTGTGCAGTTGTGTTTCCGTATCACCACCTTCATCGGTGCCACCCGCAATCAAAATGATTTCAGGTTGATCGTGGGTGTAAATCGCGCGCGCTTGTTCGGGTGTCAGTTTGCCCGCGTAACTCGCGAGCAGTTTCGCGCCAGCAGTCAGCGCGGCGAGGTCAGCCGCAAAACCCGATTCTTCTTCCGTCAACGAGACCGTCACCATCTTCAAGCCGCCCTTGGCACTGGAACACGGAAGCCGCACATCGAACTGGCTCATCGCATCGTCGAGGGGTTTCCAATCGCCACGTTCCTTGCACGCCTCGAGTACGCCTAAACCGTTCGCAAGACCGATGCGGATGTCGTCCACTGTCGTTGGCACATAACGCAGCGCAAACTTTTCGGTCTTGGCATCGAACAAACCAACTTTGGTGTACGTAGAACCAAAATCCACGACGAGCGCGCGCTTGGTCTGCAACTTGAGTTGCGCGATGCTCTTGCCGCGAATCGTGACCTCTTGATCCTCTTCTTCCTCTTCTGCCTCAGCAGTTTCCGTGATGTACGATTCGTCGGCAGCAACAGAAATGGTCTTGTCGAAATACCAAGGGAAACGCTGACGCACGAGGTCAACGCGTTGAATTTCGTCTTTAACTGGTATGCCATCCCAAGAAATCGTACGACAGGTGCCACCAATCACTTTGGTCTTGCAACGACTGACCATCTCGTACTTTCTATCGGTGACGGTCAAATGTGGGGCTTGGTACAAGCCGATTTGCAAACCGAGTTCGAGCGCGTCGGGACTGATGACACCGCACGTTCCCGTTGCATAGTGCTCTTCGTTGGCAAACGAGAGGAGCATCGTCTCATAATTGCGTTCTTTGTCTTCGCTCGGCTCCTTTGCCCACTCGAAAAAGTTGTTCACGGTGACAGGACCTTCATAGCCACCAAGCAGCGCGCCGTGCAAAACATTGTACATCGCGTTGCGTTTCAGTTCAGCAATGCGATTCTTCACCCAGGGGTCAGCCCAGATATTCGGCACGTGCCCTTTGACAAAATCCCAGCACACTTGCTTGGTGATTTGACACGACTCGATGATGTCTTCGGCTTTGGCTTCGTGATGCGCCTCCGAGTGGGTAACCACATGCAGAATGTCGGGTTCAAGATAAAGTTGTGTGTAGATGCCAAAGGCAAGATGACCTTTGGCTTGATACAAATCGGGTGGAAAACTCGGCAAACCGGAACGCGTCTGCTTGATGATGTGAAAATCGTAATGCCGCGTCAATGGTTCGATCAGTTCGTATGCCGCTTTCATTTTCGCGAGATCGTCGAGGGCGGAAATTTCGGGCGGCAACTCGAACATCATTTGCATCACGTAATTCTTGATACCAAGTTTGAGCGCCATCAACCCGACCAGCACATGATCGGTCACTTGCATATCGTCGCTCGCGTAACGCAAACCCCACTGATGCGGATCGTTGATTTCGCACGGCTTGCCCACACTCGCCCAATAGCGAATCAAGTCATAGTGCTCGCGGAACGAATCGTGAATCGAAATCGGTCCGCGTCCATCGAGTTGGTTGTAGAAGAAAATAGGAACAGCAGGAAAGCAAATGTTCAAATATTTTTCCCACAGTTTGGCAAGTTCGAGTAGTTCATCCGTGCCGCTGTAGATGCGCGTCATCGGATAGTTGCCGCGTTGCGTCGCGGCTTTGAGGCGCTTCAAATCTTCGATGGTGCGAATCGGCGCGCCGCCTTGTCCCGCGAGATATTTGCTGGGGTCTTCTTCGCCGCGAATGAATTTAGCGAGCATTTCTTGGGAGGTTTGATCAGGCGCCAAGGAAACGATTTCGAGCGCGCCGGCGTCCGCGAGTTTTTCGATCCCCTCAATCGTCGGCTCGATCGTTTCCGCCGCGATACCGATGTGCGCGCGAATAATCGGACGATTCTCGCGCTCGCGCACTTGTTGAATGCGTTCGACTAAATAATCTGACCAACGAATCAATGTTTCTTCACGATGCACCGGCTCGCGACGCGCGAATCGTTCCAACTCTTCCATCGTGATGTAATCGTCGGCAATCACTTCAAAGAAATGATAAAATTCGGGTTTGGTGCTGTACTCTTGGTTGATTTGTTCGAGGTCGTAATGACGTTCTTCAGGCGGAGTAAAGGGGTCGGGTTCAAGGGGAACGCCGGTCATCGAGCGGACAAGATTCGCGGCGGGACGCAAACCGCCAAAGCAATAGCGAATGCCGGAATCTTTGGGGTGCAAGCCGTATTTGGTCGCCGTCGTGACAAATTCGCTGATGAGTTTGTCCACGTGCAAATCGCCAAGCCGCATCGAAATCCCCACCACTTCGGGACGCGCTTCGCGAATCTTGTTGATGACTTCGGGAATCGGCACGGCGGGACCCAGTTTAACCGAAATGTAACCAAGTCCCTGATCCTGCAACCAATCGGCAAAATTTTCGACACCGAGATTGTGAACACACTTGCCGATGGCGCCGACCATTACGCGACGTTTTTTGCGAGCATCCGAACTGTCCATATCCATCCTCTAATGACCGCCGACGGCAGACCGCTGACCGCCGCAAACGGCAGTCGGCGGTCGGTGGTCAGCGGTCGTAGATTATTCCAACACCAACTTGCCACGCCGATACGCGGCATCAATTTTGCGTAGTGCGCGCGCAGTTTGTTTGGGACGTGTGAACGAAAGTGCCGCGATGAACGCATTGATCAACGCAACGACACTGGTAAGGGAAAGAGAATGCGCCACGCCATCCGTAGCGATTTGGAAAGCGAAATTCGCGTGTTGGGCGATGGGTGCCACAAGACTATCCGTGAGCGCGATGCGTGTCGCACCGACGCGTTGCGCGTGTTCCATTGCGGCAACGGTGTCTGCGACGTAGCGCCAAACACTGATGCCGATGAGAACGCTCGACGGTTTCAAACGTAGTAATTCGAGAGTGAGTGGAATGCCACCGTTGAGCACTGCGCGCGCGTCAAAGCCCATCACATTCAACGAGTGTGCCAAGTACAGAGCGGGACCTGCCGAAAGTCCACCCGCAACAACGAGGATGCTACTTGCCTTGGTAATCGCGCGCACGGCTGACCAAAAACGTTCTGCATCGAGCAAAGCGATGGTGTTGTTCAGGTTCTGCGCATCGAGTTCAAAAACGCGTTGGACGATGTTCTCGGTGCGGACATTGACACGCTTGCGCTCGATTTGCTGGACTTTGTGGACATAGGTCGGCAGGTTGGCGCGCACAGCGGCTTGGAGTTCGGGATAACCATCGTAGCCCAGCGTTTGGCAAAAGCGAACAACGGTCGCATTGCTCACACCGACTTGTTTGCCAAGTTCAGCCGCAGAGGCAAATGCAACGAAAAGACCATTGTCGAGGATAAAGCGTGCGAGTTTTTGGTGGGCGCGGCTGAGGGTGGGAAAGACTGTCGTAATTCGATTTTCGAGTGGAGCGGCATCGCCCATTGGTATTGTCCCTAGTGCACCAACGTACGGCTCGTTGCTTGATACCCATTATAGCACAAAACGCGATAAAATGCAACATTTGTTACAGAATTATCAATTTAGGAAATATTCGTTACAACATAGCCATCTGGCAGTCGCGCAGTGGTATCGCGTCCCGTGCCCAAACACCAACCTACCGTCATCGGCAGCGAGGTGGGTTGACCGCCACTATTGCGTGAGGCAGAAGGGAACTTTTTC
>JAOACU010000194.1 GCA_026417715.1 Anaerolineae bacterium
ATTCCAGAGTGCGAAAACTCCTTTACCCGCAAGGTGTGATAAATCCACGATGCCTTCGCGTCCATCGGAATACTTGAGCCAAATTCGATAATTTTCAAGCGGTTTAACTTCAATCGGAATTGGCATAGTCTTTTCCCAAACTACTCGACGTGATGCGGATCGAGCGCGTCGCGCAAGCCATCACCGATGTAGTTGAGCGAGAGAACGGTGATGAGGATCGCCAAGCCGGGAAAAATCGCTGTCCAAGGTGCGTAGGTCATTTGGGCTTGCGCGTTCTTGAGCATATTGCCCCACGTGGCTGTCGGGGGTTGTACGCCAAAGCCCAGAAAACTCAAGGTGGATTCGGTGATGATAGCGGCGCCGACGCGTAGCGTCGCGGCGACGATGATGGGACTCGCGGCGTTCGGCAAAATGTGGCGAAAGATGATACGCCGATCTTTCGCACCCGACATTCGCGCGGCTTCGACGAATTCTTTGGCTTTGAGCGCAAGGAATTGTCCGCGCACCAAGCGCGCGATGGGGGGCCAGACCAAAATGCCGATGATGACGATAATCGGCAGGGGACCACCGCTGAGCGTGGGATTGTTGGTACTGCGTAGCAGTTGTGCGAAAATCAACAGGAGGAATAATTGTGGAATCGAAAGCATAAAATCGGTAAAGCGCATGAGGATGTTGTCTATGCGCCCACCGTAAAAGCCAGCAATCGAACCAATGGTTGTGCCGATGGTGATAGCAATCAGCATCGTCGAAACGCCGATGAGAATCGAAATGCGTCCGCCATCCCACAAACGCACGAACAGATCGCGCCCAAGTTCATCCGTACCAAATGGATGCGCAACCGAGGGCGGTTCACGCATCCTATCGAGATGCGTTTTGCCGGGGTCATAGTTGTTGATCCAAGGGACGAAGATGCACAGTATGATGATGATGACCATCGTGAATAAACCAGCCACCGCCAGTCTATGCTTGCGAAAGCGGCGCCACACTTTGGCGCGCATAGACTCTTGTGGACGCATTCGCGTCGTCCAATCTACCGCAATCGTAGTCGAAGTGAGTTGCGCTTGAGCCATAACTAATCAAACCGAATTCTAGGATCGAGAAAGGCGTACACAATATCGGTGATGAGACCAAAGAGTACGATGAGTGTTGCGCTCATCATCAAGATTCCCATCATCACCGCGTAATCGCCGCGCTCGATCGAGTTGAAGAACAGGCGTCCCATTCCGGGCCAGGAAAAAATCGTTTCGGTGATGACCGCGCCAGCGAACAAACCAGGAATTTCCAAGCCGATGATGGTGACAAGTGGCAGAATCGAATTTTTGAACGCGTGCTTGGCAAGCACCGCGCGCTCGCTCAATCCTTTGGCGTGTGCGGTGCGAATGTAATCTTGATGGAGCACATCGAGCATCCCCGCGCGCATATAGCGGATGTGATGCCCCAGACTGAAAAAGGTGAGCACTGCCGCCGGCATAATCAAGTGACGAATGCGATCTTCGATGGAAAAGGGCGCGCCAATCGTAAACATTCCGCCGCCCGGCAACAAAGGTCCTCCTGTCACGGGGTCTTTGAGCGTGACGTTAAAGATGATAATCAAGATCAAGCCGAACCAGAACACGGGCATAGATTGCCCGATGAACGCAATCGTCGTGGCAATGTGATCAAGGAGCGAGTATTGTCGGATCGCAGAAAAAACACCAATCGGGATGGAAATCAACAATGAAAGGATGAACGCTGTGATTGAGAGATAGAGCGTGTTGGGTAATTTTTCGGCAATCTCGACGAGTGCAGGGCGGCGTGTCACTTCTGACATACCCCAATCGCCGCGCAAAACCGATGTGAGCCACGTCCAATAGCGCACGTGAATTGGCGCGTCCAAACCAAGTTCGCGCTTCAAGCGTTCGAGGTCTTCGGGTGTGATGTTGGGATTGTTCTCGTACGCCGCGAGCGGTCCGCCCGGAATCAAGTTCATCAGCACGAACACCGTCAAACTGATGACAATCAGCAAAGGAATCGCTTGGATGATACGACGGATGATGTAGTTTGTCATAGTTCGATAGTTCGCTAGTGCGTTAGTGCGATAGTTGAACACAGACCGTCCAACTATCGCACTGTAGCACTATTGCACTAGAACACTACTTGAGCCACCAATCTTCAGCGTTCCAGCCGTTGTTATCCCACGCGTTAGGCACCCAGCCCTGCAAGCGATCGCGATACGAGTCGAGGTCGAGGCGTTGATAGAGGTAAATCATATTGGTTGCCTCTTGCCCAATCTTGGCGATCTGGCAGTACATTTCCTTGCGCTTGTTCATATCGGGTTCTTTGGCGGCGGCACGCAACAGTTCGTCCACTTTGGGATCCGAAAAGCGCGAGTAGTTGGTGCCGCCTTTGTTGCCTTCGTGCGGAATCGTCCACGAGGCAAACAAGTTGACCATCTGGCTGTGGGGATCAATGCTGGCGTTCGTCGTGTACATAATGATGTCGAAATTGCCACGACGGCGCGGCGACGCGCCATCCCATGTGCCGATGACCACCGACGAAGGTGCGTTCTCGATGAACAACTCGACACCGATGGCTTTCATATCTTCGACGATGAGTACCTGCGAATCTTCACGCAGTTTGTTGCCAGAGGTCGTCGAGTATTTCAAGCGCAGGCGTGTGCCATCGGGCGCGACCTTCGCACCTTTGGCAACGCGAATGCCATCGGGACCGGGCACCCAGCCGGCTTCAGTGAGTAGTTTCTTGGCTTGTTCTGGGTCGTAGGGACGCGGTGTGAGTTTGCAATCGAAAAAGCCGGCGTTGAGTTCGCTGGTGCCGGGTTTGGCTTTGCCGTAGAGCAAGCGGTCAATGATACGTTGTTTGTTGATACCAAACTCGATGGCTTGGCGCACCTTGACATCGCTCAAGATGAGGTGCGGTTTCTTGGGATCGGAGGGGTCTTTGTTCTCTGCCATATTCAGGAATAACCGCTCGCCGCCGATTTGCAACGGATCGGAAATTTTGACGCCCGTCATCTTTTCCAACATCGGAAAGTCGGCTTCGGTGTTGTTCCACATAATGTCCACTTCGCCGCTTGCCAACAGTTGCATCGCGACTTCGGACGAAGGCACAATGCGGATCACGATTTGATCGAGGTACGGCTTGTCCTTTTCGCGATAGTTGGGATTGCGCGAAAGAGTGACGTACGAATCGGCAACCCATTCATCGAGTTTGAAGGGGCCGGTGCCCAGCGGCTTGCGATTGTATGCCCAGTTCTTCATATCTTTGGGATCACCGCAATAGTGCTTGGGCAAGACGAAATCGCTAAAGAGCGTGAGGTACGGGGCATAGAACTCTTTGAATTTGAGGATGACGGTGTTGGGGTCAGGGCACTCGATCTTTTCTAGTTGATCGTAACCAGTGGTTGATACCACGCCGACGCCCGGCGTCATAATCGCTTCCAGTGTAAACTGGAAATCGGCGCAGGTGAGGGGTGTGCCGTCTGACCATTTGATCCCCTCCTTGAGTTTGTAGGTGATCGTCTTGCCATCGGCGCTAACGCCACCATTTTGTGGGGTAGGTACTTCTTTGGCGAGATCAGGCGCGCGCGAACCATCGGGCATCACTTGGGTAAAACCCTCAATGATAAAGGAAAGCACTTCGTGCATCACGGTTTGTGTACCGAGCATACCGTTCAGTGTCGTGGGGGATTGCCACACTGCCATCGTCACTTTGCCACCGCGTTTGGGTCCGGGCGTGGCTGTCGGCGCGGCGGTGGGTGCCGGCGGTTTAGTCGGTTCGGGGGCTTTGGTTGCCGCTGGCGGTTCAGTCGGCTTGGGCGCTGCCGGTGGTTTGGTCGGTTCCGGCGCGGCGCACGCCGCAAGGACGGTAATGACAAGCGCGAGCAACACCAGCGCCAACAATTTACGTGCGTTCATTTTTTCTCCTCCTTTTTAGCAGTTAGGTTAGTCAAGATTAAACAATGAGAATGCTACTGGGGTGGGCGCATCACCTCCTCTTGGGTGAAACTATTGTTAACGCAAGTGGGGATGAATCGTACGAGGTTGCGCCGATTCTATCACGAATGCGCGGATTCGTCAAGATTTAGTGCACTATTTTCTCCACTTGGAACATCATCAAAAGCGTGATATAATGCTCACGTGCGACATTATGGTTTGAGAGGTTGCCTATGAATTTTGGAGTGCCGAAAGAAGTACGCGATATGGAAAATCGCGTGGGACTGACACCTGCAGGCGTGCACGCGCTGGTTGAGGTGGGACACAAGGTGTACGTCGAGCGGAATGCAGGTGCAGGCGCAGGATTCAGCGACGAAAACTATCGTGCAATGGGTGCCGAAATCGTCTATTCGGCGGAGGAAGTGTACGGTCGCGCTGATGTGGTAGTCAAAGTGACACGTCTTGCCGCGCGCGAACATCCTCTCTTGCGCGAAGGGCAAACGGTGTTGTGCTTTTTGCATCTCGCCGTTGCCTCGTCCGATCTAGTCGAAGCGTTGCGACAACGTCACATCACCGCGATTGCGTACGAGATGATTCAGACCGACGATGGTTCATTGCCGGTCTTGTTGACCTCGTCCGAAGTGGCGGGGCGCCTCGCCCCGATCATCGCCGGCAACTTGCTCTCTAGCACCCGCGGTGGTCGCGGCATTTTGCTGAGTGGCGTGCCTGGCGTACCACCTGCCGCCGTCGTTATCCTGGGCGCAGGTGCGGTTGGCGAAAATGCCGCGCGCGCGTTTCTGGGGTTAGGCGCGCAGGTGACGATTCTTGATCGCACGCCCGCCAAATTGCATCGCATTGACGAACTCTTTGGCGGACGAGTGACCACGATGTACGCCACTGCCTACAACATCAACCGCGTCATCGAATTTGCCGATGTGTTGATTGGCGCGGTCTTGGTGCCCGGACAACGCGCGCCGATTCTAGTCACGCGCGAGATGGTGCGACGAATGCGCACACGCGCCGTCATCATTGACTTTTCGATTGATCAAGGTGGGTGTGTTGAAACCAGTCGCCCCACGACGTTGCGCGACTCGACGTTCATCGAGGAGGGCGTGATTCACTATTGCGTTCCCAATCTCCTTGCCCAAGTCGCGCGCACGGCGAGTCACGCGCTCTTGAACGCGTCGCTACCGTTCTTGTACGAAATCGGTGCGTTGGGCGTGGACGAAGCCATCAAACGCAATTCCGCGCTTGCGCGCGGCGTCAACGTGTGGAAAGGGCGCTTGGTCAACCCAGAAATTGCCCACGCGCTCGGAATGGATGTGGAGCCAATGGACTATGTATAGAAGCAAAGTGGTTTCGCCTGATCAAGCCGTTAAGGTTATCCAATCGGGACAACGCGTGTATGTGGGTGGTGGTGCGGGCGCGCCGCGCACCTTGCTCGACGCGTTGGTGCGACGCGCCTCAGAATTGCGCGACGTGGAACTGTGGCACGTGTTGATTTTTGGTCCCGCGCCGCACTTGCAACCGGAATACGCGGCAAGTTTCCGGCACGGCGCCTTTTTCATCGGCGATAATTCGCGCCCGGCTGTGCAATCAGGGCGCGCCGATTTTATGCCCATCTTCCTCTCCGAAATTCCCGGTCTGTTTCGCCCCGGCGCATTGCCGCTCGATGTCGCGCTGATCCAAGTATCGCCACCTGATGAACATGGCTTTTGTTCGTTCGGTTGCGAAGTCGGTTGTACGAAACCCGCCGCGCAAGCCGCCAAGATCGTCATCGCCGAAGTGAATCGGCGGATGCCGACCGCGTTGGGTGATTCGTGCATGCACTTTTCCAAATTCACTCACATCGTAGAAGC
>JAOACU010000195.1 GCA_026417715.1 Anaerolineae bacterium
TGGGCTCGGAGATGTGTATAAGAGACAGGGTATATTATTGTCGCCGAGAAGATACTATTTTCCGATTGTCCTGTAGCGCGAATCTTCATCAATTCGAGTTCAGTGTCTGCAACTCGACGCGCAAACTCTTGTCGGAGCTCTTTACTGGCTTGACGCTCCTTCTTTCTGTGCAATTCTCGCAAGTCTTTGGCAGCTTGCGAAAGCACATTGAGTTGGGCAGGTGTGACTACACTTCCCAAGTCAGCATACTCGGTTATATCTTTGCGCAGAAGGCAAACACGGCTGGGATCATTCAAACGAATACCATATTCGTAGTTACGATACAGCCCACCTTCAGTCAAATTGGCTGAAGTTACAATACCCATCACTGCATCCGCAATATAGACTTTGGCGTGCAAACCTGGCAAATAAGTCACGATCGTATGAGGTATTTCTTTGGCAAGCATCACTAGCGCTGATAGTTCTGTAGAACCCCGCAACACATTATCAGGTGCAAGATCGGTAACAACACGAATAGACACTAATTTCTCCAAGCCACGCTGTTTCAGTACTGATATGACTTGTTCGATTGGAGTGACGGAAATATATGGTGAAACCAACAAGGCGCTTTCGGTCACCTGGTACAATAGCTCTTTAAAGACAACGTCCCAACGTGGCGGAACAAATTCTATTGGGGTACGCATATCCCTTCACCAAATAAAAAACACCTTATAGTCTTCAGAAACTCCATCCTGTACAGAAATCATACCCACAGTTTTGACAAATCCCGCCGTAATAATCAAGGTATTTCCAATCAATCAGCTCTTCACGACACTGCGGGCATCGAAGGTAAACCTTAAAAGAATTATCTACATTGTGCTTTTTGACTTTCTTCACGGTTTTTCTTTTTTGCCTACGTTGTTCCTTGCTTCCCAAGCCATTTTTCATTCTCTCTTCCCCCTATAAAATTCTCACTCTTTACCCAAAAACTCCATCACCACGCGATTAAACTCTTCTGTCGCTTCGATATGCGGCAAGTGACCTACACCGCGCATCGTGATCAATCGCGCGTTCGGAATCGCCGCGACAAGTGCGTGCGCGTTGGCATACGGCATCAACGGGTCACAATCGCCGTGAATGACAAGCGTGGGTACGCGAATCTCGGCAAGGCGCGCTCCAATCCCATTCTGAATGTGCCACGTCGCTGCGCGCAGTTGTCGCTGATATGCCTCCAACGACATTTGGAAACGATAGCCGTGCTCGATCGCGCGCGCCACATCTTCGGGGTGTGATTCGGCAAAACCCGGTCCGGTGATCACGGCGTACGAACGACGTACGCGCGTTTCAATGTCCTCGTTGGGATCGCGCACCAGAAGCGCGGCAACTTCGGGCGCGGCAGGGGTATGCAATGCGCCGCCCGCCGATGTGGCGACGAGCACCAACTTGCGCACGCGCGCCGGATGCCGCACCGCCAAGTGTTGCGCGATGAATCCACCCATCGAAACGCCGACGACGAACGCGGCATCCAAGCCCAGATTTTCAAGCACGCCCGCCACATCGTCCGCCATATCCGCGATGGTGTACTCGTGCGCGCTGGTGCCGCTATCGCCCGCGTCGCGATTGTCCAGATTGATCACGCGATATTTCCGCGCGAACGGTTCGATTTGTTTCACCCAACCGAGCCGCGAACCACCCAAGCCCGGAATCAAAACGAGGGGTGTACCCGCGCCGTATTCGTCGTAGTAAATCGTCTGTGAACCAATTGAGGTTGTAGGCATTTGTTCCTCGTGTCCAAAATATGGTGATGCTACAAATGACACTCTCAGCATTACTTTTTGATCACTACCCAAAATATCAACGGCGTAGACGCGACTGTTTCGCGATACGCTTGGATTGTATACGATAGTCCACCTTTTTCTCTGCAAGCATCTTGCTCGTACTATGCATCGGTCCAATAAAATCCCAAATTCGGATCTCATCGTTGATGGCGCATTTGTCTGGATCCCAAATTACCATTGTACCGTCTTGACTGATTTCGTACTTTGCGCGCTCGGCAGGTGAAGCGTTATGCACAGTAGGAATCCACCACAGCGGAATCGAAAGCACTCGTCCATCAGTGAGTTCAAAATGGATATATCGCTCATCGAACCGAACGTTCTGGACGCGTGTCTCGCGCGGAAACGTATAAGCCGAAATGGAATATTGAATTTTGTGACGCTTCACCCTTGAATCTGTCCTCCGTCTTCCGTCCTTCGTCCTCCGTCCTACACCGCCTCGCGCCACTCGCTCCGTCCGCGCGCCTTGCGTTCCTCGCGCACCATCATTTCGCGCGACTCGGTGAGTACTTCACTACGCGCCTCTTCAAGTTTCTTGACCACGTCAATATCATTGCCCCCTTCCTTCGATTCGCGCGCGCCGACACGCACCATCACCGGCACGCGCACGAGCGGACCCAAGATCACTGCTTCGCCCACGTTCAAGCCGGGCAAATCGGCGAGTAGACCTTCGCTGATACTTTCGGACGATTGGCGCACCGCTTGTTGGTCTTGCGGATTCGTGAGGCGCATAATGATTTGCGAGTTACATTGCGACAGCGTATCTCCGTGCACTTTGTACGGACGTTGCGTGATGAGAATGAGGAACAGACCAAACTTGCGTCCCTCCGATGCGATGCGCTTGATGATGGAAGCGGCTTGGGATTGTGCGCCAACACCGCCGGGCACAAAATTGTGCGCCTCTTCCAAAACGAAAAAGACCGGACGCGGCAATCCTTCGTTCACCGCGCGCCCCCACGCCTCGCGCAACACCTTGTCCACCACAAACTCGGCAATCCACTGATCTACACCCGCGAGATCAATCACCGAGAGCGTCATCGGTTTCAGCAAATCGTCCATCGGCACATCGTTGAACCCCCAGATGTCAATCTTGGTGAGTCGTTCGATGTACTTGAGTGCCTTTTGCGCGCCCGTGATCGCATCCCACGATACGCGCTTGCTCTCGTTCGATTTCTTTTCGCGCGGCGCAAGTTCTTCGGGTTCGTCCTTGCCTAAATCGTCGAAGGTAATGTCGGCTTTGGCAGCGATACGTTCTGCCACGACGCGATCAAATTCTTTTTCATCACCGATAGCCGGACTGAGCGCGCGTGGTCCGCGCGGCGCGGTGGCATCGCCTGCATCTGCCAATTGTTGCAACTCATCGAGAAACGTCGCGGCAGTGTAATCGCGCCCTTGCAATCTTTCATACACCGTTTGCACCGCCTTGCGAATGTTCGTCGCGCCTTCACCGATGCCGGTCATCTGGCACAGTTCGTCGGGTTCGAGTTTGGAAAACTGCATCGTGAATTTTTCCGCGCCGCCGATTTCCGCATCGGGAATGCGCCCACTTTGCGTCGTCGGTAGGCGATACACTTGCACGCGATCAGCGAAACGCGTCGGACGATTCTGGCGATCGCGTCGCATCACCACGTAATCGCTGTTCGGATCGAAGACGACAATCGTGCCGCCGAGTTGCAATAACTTTTCGAGAATCACGCCCACCGCGTACGATTTGCCCGCGCCCGTCTGCGCAATCACCGCCAGATGTCGCCGCAAGCCATTCGGGTTGAGGAGCACGGGCACGCTGGGACGATTGATGAGCGTGCCGATTTCGATACCGCTCGTAATGTTCGTTGAGAAGAATCGGCGCAAGAGATCATCGGGCGCGAGTGAGACGGCGGTGCCCGGTGTCGCGGCGTGTCGCGGAAAACGTACCGCGCCATCGTCATCGAGATAACCGAGCACTTGTGCCGTGCCTTGCACAATCGGTGGTGATGATTTCAGGCGATTGAGAATCGCTTCGACTTCAGTGTAGCCCAGCGACGCGTTGAGCAAACGCGAAGACACATTCAACGCGGTCACTTGCGCCAATACCTCGATGTGCCGATGTCCTTCGTGCACGGGAACGATGTACTCCAAACGCGGCGGCGCGCTTTCGCGCGTCGCCACAAAGGTAAACTCGTTCGTACTCACTTCACCTACAATGTAACCGACTGCGGACATAGTCACCTCGTTCCGAGTTTCAGGTTTCAAGTTTCAGGTTCGCAGTTTCAAGGTTCTAACTTTAAACCTGAAACTTGCAACTAGTAATTTCGCACGATGGCGCGATACAACGCCGGCTGGCGACTCTGCATCGTTTGCAATTCTTCGCGCGCTTTTTTCACGGCATCCAAATCTATCTTGGCGATCGCGTACGCTTCTTTCGGCTGATCCTTTTCGTCACGTCCGACACTTGCAAGAATTTCGCCGCGCGGACCAATCACCGCGCTTTCACCACCAAACGTGTAGGTGTACTCTTCGCCGATGCGATTCACACCGACCACAAACATCGAATTTTCGAGGGCACGTGCGCGCAAATACGTTTGCCATTCGGCAATCGTTTGCGCTTCCCAATTCGCCGGCGCCACGATGAGTTCCGCACCATCGAGTGCAAGCGCGCGCGTCGCTTCGGGGAAGGCGACATCCCAACCTAGGAGCAAGCCCACTGTGCCAAAGTTCGTTTGGAAAACGGGAAAACGAAAGCCGCCGCGAAAAATCGGTCGCTCTTCCGGTTTCAAGTGAACTTTGTGATACTGCCCTACGGGCGCGCCATCGGGTCCGAGCAAAATTGCCGCGTCGTACACCACGCTTTCGACCTTGTGTTTGACGACCATACCGAACGCCAAGTACGTTTCGTATCGAGCCACGCGCGCGCCCAGCGTTTCGATGACATAGCCGGGCACAGGTTCGGCGAATTCGGCAAAACGCACACCACATTCGTAGCCTGTAGTCGCAAGTTCGGGAAAAACAATCAAATCCACCTTTTGCGCCGCGCAAATGTGATCAATGATGTCGCCCATTCGATCCAAATTTTTCTGCACGTCGTTCAAGCGTGGTTGAAATTGTGCAATCGCTACAAAAATTTCACGCATATCACTTTCCTCAAACCTTGAACTTTGAACCTGAAACCCATTTTATCACAAATAGCACGAATGTTCAATTCGCATTGAAACATAGGCAGTGCTGGTGTAGAGTCTGTTGACAGGCGAATAAATCTTGTGATGAGCAAAGCGAATCTATCACTCTAACAACTTTGCACCAGCCGCGCAGAATCCGATTTGATTTATTTTGTGCAATTGGATATAATTGCAACAAGATTCCTCTAACATCTTCTTTTACCTTCCCCTAACTTCAAATCGAGGAGGTGATGACGGCTGATGAAGGGATTGCCTCCCTTGATAGCGCATATTGCTTAGGCGAGTGAATAATTTCGTGATGACGCGAAAAATTTAGGAAGGAGGAAAGAAATGAAGTCGTTTCGCATTCTATGGATCGCCTTGCTCGTTGCAGTGATCCTCGTGGCGTGCGCGCCTGCGCCGACGCCTACCCCCACGCCCAAACCCACCGAACCGCCCAAACCGACTGTGGCGCCTACGGCAACTGCCGCACCCACCAAAGCCCCGGAACCGACCAAACCACCCGAAGCCACCAAACCACCAGCACCTACCCCAACGGCTACGCTGGCGCCCGTGCCCACCTTATCTGGCACACGCCGACTTTCGGTTGGTACTGGCGCAGTGGGTGGCGTCTTTTACGTCTATGGCGGTGGCATTGCGAGCGTGCTGAGCAAGAACGTGCCCGGCTTGCAAGTCACGGCGGAGTCCACAGCAGGGTCAGTGGATAACCTGAAATTGCTCAACGCCAAGCGTGGTGATCTTGCACTGGCGTTTAGCTGTCTCTTATAC
>JAOACU010000196.1 GCA_026417715.1 Anaerolineae bacterium
CGCCGGCATTCAACATCGCTTGCGTTATCCGCAGGGCATTTCCCCCGGCTATGGCTTTACCGCGATCATCGTTGCGTGGCTAGCGCGTCTCAATCCACTTGCGGCAATCCTGACCGCGTTTCTACTGGGTGGTCTCTTAGTCGGTGGTGATGCGATTCAAGTGGTGATGGGCTTGCCCGTTGCGACGATTTACATTTTCAACGGCATCATTCTCTTATTCGTACTCAGCGGCGATGTGTTGACGCGCTATCGCATTCGCTTGGTGCGCGATTTACCGGCGGATCGGAAAGTTTGAAATGAGACCCAATGTGCAACTTGTCATTTCGAGAATTCACACCACCGCGCGACAGTGTGTTAGCCACAGAAACTTGCGTTGGTTTGTAGCGGGCGATTCATCGCCGTTGTGCCGTGAATGGCACAACTACCATCCAAGACTTTTCAGAGTTGCACATTAGATAATCAGGTTTGCTGTTGGCACTTTGCGTCAATCAATGACCCGCGTCCATTCGTTTATTCGTTGCCCATTCGTTGACGCGGTTTCTAAATCATTTGGACAAAGACAATGCTCGAATTCATCCTTTCGGCTTTGCGCGCGGCAATTCCTGCGGGGACGCCCCTGTTGTATGGCACACTGGGCGAAGTTGTCGCCGAGCGTTCGGGTGTGTTGAATCTGGGTGTAGAAGGAATGATGCTGATGGGTGCGGTGACCGCGTTCGGTGTCACGCACGCCACCGGCAACGTCGGGTTGGGCATCCTCGCGGCAATGCTCGTTGGTGGATTGTTCGCGCTGGTGCACGCGTTTGCCACGATCACGCTACGCGTCAATCAAGTTGTCTCTGGACTTGCCTTGACGATGCTCGGCGTAGGTATCAGCGGTCTGGTAGGCAAGCGATACGTCGGTGTTGCGCTAGCGGTGCGCCCTGAACCGTTGCGCCTACCCATTTTGAGTGATTTACCGATTCTCGGTCCGCTTCTCTTTCAATTCGATGCGCTGGTCTATGGCGCGATCGTGTTAGTGCCGCTGTTGTGGTTCGTGTTGTACAAAACGCGTTGGGGCATCACGCTGCGTTCGGTTGGCGAAAGTCCGGCGACTGCTGATGCGTTGGGCATCAACGTTTTTCTAGTGCGCTATGTGGCAGTGTGTTTGGGTGGAATGCTGGCAGGCATCGGCGGCGCGTATCTTTCGCTAGTCTATGCGCCCGCGTGGACGGAAGGGATGACGGCGGGCGCGGGCTGGATCGTCATCGGGCTGACAATTTTCGCGCTCTGGGACCCAGTGCGCGCGCTGTTGGGAGCGTATCTCTTTGGCGGTGTGCGTGTTCTCCAATATCGTTTGCAACCGTTGGGCATCTCACCACCGCTGTTGAATATGTTACCTTACATTCTCACAATTCTGGTGCTGTTGTTCAGCGCGGGCGAAGTGATGCGCAAGCGTATTGGCGCGCCAGCCGCGTTGATGCAACCCTATGCGCGCGAGGAACGCTAATCGCTTGGGTGGAAAAAACGATATTGGACATCGCCTCAACGAATACTGAACGAATAAACGAATGAGAGTTGCACGGATTCGTTTATTCGTTGTCCATTCGTTGAGGCGGATTTCCAAAAGCAAACCTCAACATGCATAGAAATTTTTTTCTCCCCAAGAGCGGCGCTAACTTGCGTGCACATTTCGTCCAGCGTTCTTTGCGTTTCACCTTTCGCTCTTCATCGTTTGTCTCCAGGGTTTTGCTCCTGATCGCCGCGATCATCTGGGGCTTGGCGTTTGTCGCGCAACGGCAGGGGATGGAGTTCGTCCAACCGTTCACGTTCAACGCCGTACGCTTTGCGCTTGGTAGCGTTTCGCTTCTCCCGTTTGTGTTCCTCAATCGCCACGCGCCGCGCGCGACGAATCGGCGGACACTGTGGTTGGCAAGTCTCGCGTGCGGTACCGTGTTGTTCATTGCCGGTTCGTTGCAACAAATTGGCATTGTGTACACGACGGCGGGCAAAGCCGGTTTCATCACCGGCTTGTACGTGATTCTCGTACCGATTCTCGGTTTGTTGTTGCGACAACGCACCGGCGCGTGGACGTGGCTCGGCGCGCTGGCAGGCGTCGTTGGTTTGTATCTTCTTTCCGTTACCGATGCGCACACCATCGAGTACGGCGATTTTCTTGTGTTGGTGGGCGCGTTCTTTTGGGCGATTCACGTACACCTCATCGCACGTTTTGCCGCGCCGCTGGGCGCGTTGCGCTTGGCGTTGATTCAATTCATCGTTTGCGCGGTGTGGAGTTTCCTTGCGGCACTCGCGTTTGAAACGATGCGTGTGCAAGACATACTCGACGCGGCGATACCGATTTTGTACACCGGCATTTTGTCGGTAGGTGTGGCGTACACATTTCAAGTTCTTGGTCAGCGCGAAACGCCGCCAGCGCAAGCCGCGATCATCTTGAGTTTAGAGACCGTCTTCGCGGCGTTGGGGGGCTGGTTGATTCTAAACGAGACCTTGCCACTGCGCGGCGTCATCGGTTGCGCGTTGATGTTCAGCGGAATGATCGTTTCGCAGTTGGACAGTCGCTGGTCAGGAGATCGAAATCAATGACCGATAAACCAATGTCGCTAAAAGCATTTTGGGATGCGTTGGAAGAACAACTCGCGGCGTACACTGCCGACGAGTTGCGCGCGCTTGTGCGCGCGTTCGCGCGCGAGGTCACGCCCACCGAACGTCAGGCGTTCTTGACACGTGTGCGCGACGCGCCGCGCGCGACGGTCGCTACGTTCAAACACGCGGTCAAACCCGAAACGTTACTGAAGGATATTCTGGCGTTGGCAAATCAAGTGAAGCAAAAGATGAAGAACGCCGAATACTATGACGACTATGACGATTATTACGAAGAGCACGATGACACACCATCACCCTACGATGATTTCATCGAGCCATTGACCGCGCTCTTTGATCGAACCCAAGCGGTTTTTGATTTGGGCGATTTTGCGCGCGCTCGCGCGGCGTATCAAAAACTGTTCGAGATATTCGATCTTGAAGATGATTATGGACGAGGACTCGACATCCAAGACTTGAGCACGGTGGATGCCAACGAAGCCCGTGCGCGCTATTTGCGCGCCGTCTATGAAACCGAATCGTCTGCGCAGCGTCCCCAGGTTTTGTACGAACAGATGCGCATTGCCGAGCAATGGTTTGGACCTCCACCGATGTTGGAAGACATCATCTCGATCACACGCGCGGCGTTGCCTGAGCGCGAACGTTTTTTGGACGAGTGGATTACCTTCTTGCGTCAACAAGAAGATGCGTTGGCGGATTTGTGGTTGCGCGAAGCGATTCGCCTCGCGCGTGGCACAGCGGGCTTGGCAGAACTCGCGCGCACGGAGGGCAAAAAGCGTCCGCTGACTTTTCTCGATTGGTTCACCGCGTTGGAAGTCGAAGGGGATTATCAGCAAGTTCTCGCTGGGGTTCAAGAGGCGTTGCGCGTGTTGCCCAAGAATCTACGATTGCGCGCGGCGATTGCGGATCACTGGGCACGCGCCGCGCACACGTTGAACCAAGCCGAGGAGGTGCGCGCGGCGCGTTGGGAAGCGTTTCGTGTCGAACCTGCGCTAGGGCGTTTGCTCGACGTGTGGGAGAGTACGCCGAGTGCAGAGCGTTGTGCGGTGATGCAACAAGCCGTCCAGCATCTCCAAACTTTTCGTCCTCCACGCGCGGACGAGTCGAATGTCTTTTCTGACCGTTTTGATAGTCCGATCGCGGTGAATCGCGCGACGTTGGTGCATGCGTGTCTTTTGGCAGGTGACTGGGAAGCCGCGTATCAATTAGCGACGAAGGAACAGGTCTTGGGTTGGAGTAGCACCGAGAGCGCGCAGACACTCGTGGTGCCGTTTTTCCTCGTTGTTCTCTCTGGCAAACGTCCCAATGTGCTCCCGCGTAACCTGCGCGAATTGTGGCAAGCCGGCTTGGAGTACAGCAGTGGTTGGTCGCGTTGGAATACGGAGAGTGTCCAAAATCGTCTTGCGGATCGCTTGGAACGCATCTACGAGGAGTACATTCCCACGCTGACTTTTGAACCTGAACAACAAGCGCGCTGGTTAGAGTGGTGTTTAGGCGTCGCCAACAAGCGCGTAGATGCGATTGTGAGTGGGCAACATCGTGGCAGTTACAACAAAGCCGCGATGCTCATTGGCGCGTGCGCCGAAACCTTGCGCGCGCGCGGAGACCCCGCCCAAGCCGATGCGCTTGTCCGGCAAGTACGCACGCGTTTCCCGCGCCATCGTTCGTTTCTCGCGGAATTGGACGCGCGGTGTGGGTGAGGTCTAAGACTTGGCTGAGTGGGCGGTCACGGTCCGCTCAGAGTTTCCACCTGCACGACCAATTCGATGTTGCGGTTCCTCAGCGTGTATGTTCGGCGTTCACCGACACGCGGGAGATCAGTACTCCGAATCGTGTCTGTGGTATTGAAAAGCGTGTCGTCTTTACTCCAGAGATCGAGATCCAAAATACGCCCGCCAAAAGTAAGGTCATCACGGGGTCCCAAGTTGACGGTGACGTAATTGACACCGGGAGTGCTGTACGACGGACACCCTGGCCCTACGCACGAGACTTGCTCCGTGTGAATCCAATCAAAGATTCTCTGAATTCTCCACTCTTCATTGACGCGGAGAAATAACCCGCGATCAACAGGTGTGATCGGTAAGGGCCATTCCACTGTCGCCGCATCGAATACCAACACCTGCTCGCCACCACTGCCAGATGCCCAAAAGGCGCCGTAGATGGGTCCCATTACATTACCGCTAGGATTCCACTCATCCACCATACCCCAATCGTTGCCGATGCGTATTCGGTCGAAGGTGATGCGCACTGTGCGCGGACATGGCTCACCACTCCAATACACTGTATTGCTGAACGGCGATTCGCGGTCGCCGCGAAAAGCAGTCATCCGAAATTCATAACGCTCGCCGCACGGCGGTTGCAGATACCCTGGCGCCCAGTACGAAGATTGACTGGCGCGCAAACGAACCCGCATATTGCCCACATACAACTTGAAGCCATCAATGTTCGCGCGGTTGCCTTCCCACGACCAAACGAATTGTCGTCTGCCACCGATGCTGTAAAGATGGAGGGACGGCGGCGGGAAATCGGTAGTGCGGCACGTGCCACGACAGAGGCGATACGTCGCGCGGAACGAATGTCCGCTCGCGCCACCGCTCGACTCTTGCGTGATCGTGTGTCCGTCCCAATCTCCTTGCGCGTGGCGAATCCGCAGCGAGCCCAGGTTGAACGCGGTTTCTTCGCCACCTTCTCCCGGAATGATGTGTCGAATGTATCCGACACATTCGAGAAATCCTTGCAGCGGCTCACCGATGGGCAAGGCGACGAAACGACTATTCGCTCCACCCAAGTACTCGGCAATGTCCCAACGTCGCGCGCCTAACGTGCGGAAGGGACCAAAACGCTCAACCACTGAAACTGCGCCCCCCAAACCGCCGTAACAGTACACCTCGTTGTAATCACGCGACACTTGAAATTCCAACGCCTCGAAAGTTACCCACGTGAGAGGAGGAAGCGGAATGAAAGGAAGCGGAGCAAATCCCATATCGTCCAACGGATTCGAGGGCGCGACATCATCACTCCCCGGCGGTGGCGCGCCGCCACGATCCGCCGCCCCGGCTTCGTCCTGTCTCTTATACACATCTCCGAGCCCACG
>JAOACU010000197.1 GCA_026417715.1 Anaerolineae bacterium
GGTGTATGGTGTGGACGACGCGTTGTAAATCGTCAGACTGTATTTTGGATCGAGCGTGGAGATGAGGATGCGCGGATACAAGCCCGCGAAAACCATAATCGTCGCAAAGACGATGGTGAGCGCGCCCATCGCAAACGCTCGACCATCTTTGCCTGCGCGATGGAAATAACCGACGAGAAGCAACGCGATGGCGGCAATGATCGCAGGCACTAGACCATTGATACCCGGCTTGGTCAAAATGTCGGTCTCGACGAACGTCCAGAGGACGAAGAGAACTGTCAACACCGTCGCGACGATCCACGCCTTGAACGTGACCTCACGCGCGCGCGCGGCAAGATCGTTTTCAAGTTTCAGCGCGAGAAAATTCGCGCCGTGCATCACAAACAGCGCGACAAAGACCAAGCCACCCAAGATCGAGTACGGATTGAGTAAGGGGAGCAAGCCACCCCAGTACGTCATCTTGGCATCAATCGGAATACCGCGCATCAAGTTGCCAACGGCGACGCCCCACAACAGCGCGGGTAGCAGACTGCCGATGAAAATCGCCCAGTCCCAGCGCGCGCGCCAAGTCGCCGATTCGTTCTTGCTACGATAATCGAACGCGACGCCGCGCAGAATCAGCGCGACGAGCATCAGCACGAGCGCGAGATAGAAACCACTGAACAGGGTCGCGTAAACATGCGGGAACGAAGCAAACAACGCGCCGCCTGCCGTGATCATCCACACTTCGTTACTGTTCCACACAGGACCAATCGTGTTGAGAATGGCGCGGCGTTCTTCGTCCTTCTTGCCCAAGAAGGGCAACAAGATGCCCACGCCATAATCAAATCCTTCAAGGAAGAAAAAACCGATGAAGAGAATCGTGACCAGAATGAACCAGATGGTATTCAGATCCATTTTGCCCTCCTATCCTGCAACCGCTTCGCTCTTCACTTCGCCTGTGCCGTACTTGACCGCGAGTTGAAAGGCGATGATGCTCAACACGCCATACAGCACACCGAGCAAGACCAGCGAGAGCGCAACATTCCACGCGGGCACGTTCGGCGAGATTGCGTCTTCAATTTTTTGCAGACCGTACACGATCCAGGGCCAGCGACCTGTCTCCGCCATCACCCAACCGAAAGTACCTGCCAGATACGGCAACACGGGCGCCCATAGCATCGCGCGCAAGAATCCTGTTTTCTTTTCGATTTGATTTCGCCACAGCACCGCCAAGAACGCGAGAAGCACCATCAACGTTCCCGCGCCGACCATAATGCGGAACGCCCAGAAATTGAGCATCACGGGCGGAACGTAATTGCCCTTGCCGTACTGTTTCACCGCTTGCGCTTGCAAATCCTTGATGCCTTCGACCTTGCTCGTGAAATTGTTGTACGAGAGGAACGACAGCACGCCGGGAATTTTCACATCGAAAACATTGCGTTGCGCGGCGTCATCCGACCAAGCGATGATCGAAAAACCAGCGGGTTGTTCCGTTTCCCACAACGCCTCTGCCGCCGCCATCTTGAGCGGTTGATGCACGACCAAGAACTGACCCTGAAAGTGACCGATGACGCCAACGAGTACCGAACCGATGAGCGCGTACGTCGCCGCCCAACGGAACGATGTGCGGAAGAATGACAATTCGTGCTTTCGCAACAAGTGCCACGCGCTCAATCCCATCACCACGAATCCAGACAGCGCGATGCCCGCTGTCAAAACGTGTGGGAACTGATACACCACATTCGGGTTCGTGATCAGCGCGAAAAAGTCCTGCATCGTCGCGCGGCCACCTTGAATCGCATAACCGACGGGATGTTGCATAAACGAGTTGGCAATCAGAATCCACAACGCCGAAATGTTCGATGCCAGCGCGACGAGCCACGCCGAGACCAGATGTGCTTTCTTGGAAATTTTGTCCCAGCCGAACAACCAAACGCCGATGAACGTGGATTCCAAATAGAACGCTAGCAACGCTTCGATGGCGAGTGGTGCACCGAAAATATCGCCCATAAAGCGTGAGTACTCGGACCAATTCATTCCGAATTGAAACTCTTGGACGATACCAGTCACCACGCCCATCGCAAAATTGATGATGAAAATTGTCCCCCAGAATTTTGCCATCTTTTTGAACATCTCATCGCCGCTACGTACGTACTTGGTTTCGAGTAGCGCGATGAAGATGGACAGTCCCAACGTGAGGGGAACGAAGAAAAAGTGAAAAATGGTGGTGATGGCAAACTGCCACCGCGCTAGATCGAGTGCTTCCATACCTTTCCCTCCTTGAAAATTAAAATGCCTGTCCCGCGCGGCGCGTCCACACCGCGCTTTGGGACAGGCACTCATCACCCGTCTAAATGATACTATTTTGGTATCATTATACCACGCTTTGCGCTGCTTGTCAAGCGCGTTTGACTTTTCATCCAAACGATGCGAAAATCGCGCGTAAAGCATCTAGGCAAGTGTAGGACAAGTTTGAAACTTGCCCTACCCCTGCGTAACACCAGTGAAGAACTTATGCGACTCACTCTGACGGCACTGCCCAACATCCCACTCATCCAACGCGGTGACGACCTCGTCGAAATCATCCTGCGTGGTTTGGACGATGCGCGCATCGAATTGCAAGACAACGATGTACTCGTGCTCGCGCAAAAAATCGTCAGCAAAGCCGAAGGACGAATGGTGCGCCTGTGCGATGTGACGCCCTCGCCGCGCGCACTTGAACTGGCACAGCAATCGGGCAAGGACGCGCGATTGTGCGAAGTGATTCTTTGGGACACGCGCGAAATTCTACGCGTGCGCGCGGGCTTGATTATCGTGGAAACGAAACACGGCTGGGTGTGTGCCAACGCGGGGATTGATCGCTCGAATGTCGCGCCGCACGACGAAAACGAGTGGGTGCTCCGCTTGCCTGAAGACGCCGACCAATCGGCACGCGCGTTGCGCGAACGCATGCGCGCGCTCACGCAGCGCGACGTAGGCATCATCATCAACGATTCGCATGGACGCGCGTGGCGCAACGGCGCCGTCGGCGTGGCGATTGGTGTGGCAGGTATTCCCGCTGTCGAAGATTTGCGCGGCAAGCCAGATTTGTTTGGCTATCCGCTCCAAGTGACGACTGTGGGGTTGGCAGACCAGATTGCATCAGCGGCATCGTTGTTGCAGGGACAAGCCAACGAAGGGCGTCCCATCGTACACGTGCGCGGCGTGCCGATGACGCGGCGCGAAGGGTGTGCGCGCGAAATCGTGCGCGCCAAAGAGTATGATTTATTCCGATGAAGACGCGAAAGGGCGCGAAAGGACGCGAAAGGGCGCGAAAGAAAGTAGGGGCGATCCTGTGTGGTCGCCCTGACTGTAACAGTCACAGGATTGTTTTGCCAAACGCGGCGTTTTGGTGTACAATTCAAGAATCGAGGCAAGTGCGATGGACGTTCAAGTGTTACTGCAACGAGTCCACTCGTATAACTCCCAAGCCGATTTGGGGCGGCTGGCGCGCGCTTACCATCTGGCGAGTACGGCGCACGCGTCTCAAACGCGCTCAACGGGTGAGCCGTACGTGTTTCATCCTCTCGCCGTCGCGCTCATTCTCTCCGAAATGCGCCTCGATGAAGATACGCTGGTTGCCGCGTTGTTGCACGACGTACCCGAAGATACCGCAGTCTCGCTGGACACGATTCGGAACGAGTTTGGCGACAAGGTCGCAAAACTAGTGGATGGCGTGACCAAGTTGTCGGGGTTGCGTTTGGGGTTGGAGCAGACTCACGCCGAATCGCTTCGCAAAATGTTTATGGCGATGGCAGAAGACATTCGCGTGGTGCTCATCAAGTTGGCGGATCGTCTTCACAACATGCGAACGCTCTACGCCCTGCCCCCCGAAAAGCAACGTCGCATCGCGCGTGAAACGATGGAAATTTTTGCCCCGCTTGCCAACCGCCTCGGAATGTATAACTTGCGCCGCGAACTCGAAGACCTCTCCTTCCAATACCTCGAACCGCAAAAATATCACGAGATTGTGACTCTCCTCCGTGAAGACCAACAAGCCCAACAAGTCTACATTGCCCAAGCAATTGAAATTCTCCGCGCGCGTCTCGCTGAAGAAAAAATTTTCCCCATCGAAATCGTTGGACGCCCCAAGCATATCTATAGCATCTACAACAAAATGGTGCGCAAGGGACGCGACTTTGATCAAATCTACGATATTCGCGCGATTCGTGTCATTGTCGAAACGGTACGCGATTGTTATGTGGTGATGGGCATCGTGCACAGTCTTTGGACGCCGATTCCGCAAGAGTTCGATGATTACATCGCCAAGCCCAAAGAAAATATGTACCAGTCCTTGCACACCGCCGTCATCGGTCCACAAGGCAAGCCACTCGAAGTGCAAATTCGTACGATGGAGATGCACCGCGTTGCCGAGTATGGAATTGCGGCGCATTGGCTTTACAAAGAAGAAGACAAGACGCAAGACAAGGTCTTTGAGGAAAAGATCAACTGGACGCGCCAACTGCTCGAGTGGCACAAAGAGTTTGCCGACGCGCGCGTGTTCGTGGATTCGCTCAAGACTGATATTTTCCAAGATCAGGTGTATGTCTTCACACCCAAAGGCGACATCATCGAACTCGCCGCAGGCGCGACGCCGATTGATTTTGCGTACTATGTGCACACCGAAATCGGTCATCGGTGCATCGGAGCCAAAGTCAATGGGCGTATCGTGCCGCTCGATTATCGGCTCAAGACCGGTGATCGCGTCGAGATTCTAACGTCCAATCGCAGTCGCCCCAGTCGCGATTGGTTGAATCCAGCGTTGGGACTAGTGCGCACTGCGCGCGCGAAAGAAAAGATTCGACATTATTTCCGGCGTCAAGCGCGCGCCGATGCCATCGCGGCAGGACGTGCCGCACTCGAAAAGGAACTGCACCGTTTAGGGTATGATCGCTACAGTCTGGAAGAGTTGGCGAAACTGTTCGACTTTAAGAACACGGATGATTTTCTAGTTGCGATTGGACACGGCGACATTTCTCCACACGCCGTTGGTGTGCGTCTCTTGGACCTCGAACGCGAACACACGCCGACTACCACTGAGACTCTGCCGCCAGGACCACCCCAACAGATCGAACCATCGCTCACCGTCGAGGGTGTAGATAATTTGCTCTTGCGTGCGGCGCGATGTTGTAATCCTTTGCCTGATGAGCCAGTCATTGGCTATATCACGCGCGGACGCGGCATCACGATTCATCGGCGCGACTGCAAAAATATACTCAAACTGCAGAACGAACCCGAACGGTTGCTCGCAATCGAATGGAAAAAAACCGATACACTCACCTACCCTGTGCTCATCGAAGTCAGGGCGTTTGATCGTGTGGGCTTGGTGCACGATATTTCCGGTGTGGTCTTGGCGGAGAATGTGAATATGGCTTCTACCAACACGGTGATTCTTCGCCGCGACAACATTGCGGTCATTACCGCGACTTTGGAAATTTCAAGCGCCGAGCAACTGCCACGTATCTTGGACAAAATCGGTCGCCTGCCGAACGTGATTGATGTGCGGCGTGTGATGAGCAATGGACGATGACGGAAGACAAAGGACGAAAGACGAAGGACGAAGGACGAACGACGGAGGACGGAGGACGAAGGCTGACCGCTGAATGCTGAACGCTAATCGCCTTCGTCCTTCGTCTTTCGTCATTCGTCACTTTTTGGGAA
>JAOACU010000198.1 GCA_026417715.1 Anaerolineae bacterium
TTGCAAGCGGTGCGCCTGCCCTTCCGCGCGCTCGTCAACGCCGACACGTTGCGTGGGCTGTTGAGTACGCCTTCGCGCGGCAAGGCACACGCGGCGCAGTTGGATGAGGTGCAACACAAATATTTGGCTCTGGTGCGTGCAGTCAAACAATTCAGCGGCGGACTCGCGAACGAAATCGAACTCGCGTTGCAGATGCGGCGCGAGTTGCAAGCGGTGCTACAGTTGCGCGCGACAATCGGCACGCGGCGCGCGAGTGCCGCACTCAAGTATCTACGCGCGCATCTCAGCGATGATGGTGCGTGGGCAACGCTCTTGGTTTGGGTGATGGTGCACGCGCTTGGACGCGCGCAAGAAGAGCGTGACTATGTGACGCGCAGTCGCGCGTGGCTCGATGAGTGGATGCTCGCTCCGCACATCGCGCGCGCTTTGCAAGAGTTGGGCTTGGATACCGAACGCGCGTGGCGCGCCGTGAACATTATCAAATTGATGACCCAGCATCAAGATTGGTTTACCGTGCGCAAGCATCGCGCGGCGCGGCTGCTGGAGATGTGGTTCGGCGATGACGCCACGCGCGCGTTTCTGGGAGTCAATCAGTATCAAGGCGTGTGGTGGTTTCACAAAGAATCGTTTGACGTGTTGCTGTTTTGGATGTACACTAGTGCTGTCGTGTTATCGGATGCCGCTGTTTCGCGCACTGCCCAACAAATTGCCGCGCAACGACGCGCGTTGTTCCATGCGGTCAAGACACTGCGCGCGGCGGAGCGCAAGTCGAAATATCAGGTAGAGCGTTTGCGCGCCGCGATTCGATGATGGCGCGACGCGCATTCTTAATTCACGTCGCACCGCTAGCGACGAAAAGGGAGGAGACCAATGGAGGCAAACTATCCAAAACCTTGGGTCAAGTTCTACGAACCCGGTGTACCCGAAACGGTGGAGATTCCCACGCACACGCTCCACCAATCGTTGACGATGGCGGCAGAGCAGTATCCCAACAGCACGGCGATCATTTTCTACGACAAGAAAATGACGTGGCGCGAGTTGGATGACGCCGCCACACGCTTCGCGGTTGCTTTGCAAAATCTTGGAATCAAGAAAGGCGACCGCGTGATGTTGTATCTGCCCAACACCCCGCACTTTGTCATCGCGTTCTACGGCACTTTGCGCGCGGGCGGCATCGTCGTTCCCACGAATCCGCAGTACGTACCACGTGAACTGGCGTATCAAGCCACCGACTCGGGTTCGGAGACGATTGTTTCGCTGACCTTGTTCTGGAAGAACATCAAAGAGGCGCGTCCACACACGCCCATCAAGCGCGTGATTTTGGGCAACATCAAAGAGTATTTTCCGCCGCTCCTCAAGTTCTTGTTCACGATTGCGCGCGAGAAGAAAGAAGGACATCGCCCCGATGTGCGCGGGGAGGAGGGCGTCTATGATTTTCAGACCTTGTTGCGAAACAGCGGCACGCTCCGTTCGGTCGAGGTTACCCAAGACGATATAGCCGTGTTGGGTTACACCGGCGGAACAACGGGTGTGTCCAAAGGCGCGATGCTAACGCATCGCAACTTGGTGGCGCAGGCGGCGATCACGCTGGCGTGGTTTCCGGGCAAATCGCCGGGCAAGGATGTGTTTATGGGCGCGCTCCCGCTCTTTCACAGTTTTGGAATGACGTGTGTGATGAACGCCGCCACGCACATCGGCGCGGCGATGGTGCTGATTCCGAATCCGCGCGATTTGACCACCGTCTTGCGCGCCGCGCACAAGCATCGCCCCACGATTTTTGCCGGCGTGCCGACGATGTACGCCGCCATCAACAATCGTCCCGATTTGCACAAGTACGATTTGACCTCGATCAAGAGTTGCACGAGCGGCGCGGCACCACTGCCGCTCGAAGTGCAAACGACGTTCGAGCGTATCACCGGCGGCAAACTCGTCGAAGGGTACGGGTTGACCGAGACGTGTTCGCCCACGCACGTCAATCCACTTTCGGGCACGCGCAAAATCGGCACGATTGGCGTGCCACTCCCGAATACACTCTCCAAAATCGTTGACCCCGAAACCGGCAAAGATTTGCCCGTTGGCGAAATCGGTGAGATTGCGATCAAAAGCCCGCAGGTGATGCTGGGTTATTGGAACAAGCCCGAGGAAACCGCGCGCGTGATGCTCGAAGGGGGCTGGTTTCTCACCGGCGATTTGGGCAAGATGGACGAGGATGGTTTCTTCACAGTCGTAGATCGCAAGAAAGATATGTTCATCGTCGGTGGGTTCAACGTGTATCCGCGCGAAATCGAAGAAGTGCTGTATCAGCATCCCAAAGTGCTCGAAGCGGCAGTGATTGGCATTCCCGATATTCAGCGCGGCGAAAACATCAAAGCGTTCATCGTGTTGAAACCGGGCGAAACGGCAACGGCGGAGGAAATCATCGAATATTGCCGCGCGAATCTCACGCGCTACAAGGTGCCGCGCGAGGTCGAGTTCCGCGATGCGTTACCCAAGACGCTGGTCGGCAAAATCTTGCGGCGCACCTTGCGCGATGAAGAAATGGCAAAGCGAATGGCAAAGACCTAAACAAACATCGCACGGACACACGTCCGTGCGATGTTTGTTTGTGTGAATTTCATCCACCCCGTCGTCCGCGTCCCGACCAGCCAGGGCGTCCATACTCGTCGCGCAGTTGCACGGTCTTGCCGTTGGTGACGTTCTCGATTTTGCTGGTTTCAAACGTGCCGTCGTACCAAAAACCGGTCACTTTGACTTGATCGCCAACTTGCGCGGTGAACTTTTGTTCTTGCGCAAACCACCAGGGACGATTCTCGATGACGAGAGTGGAGCCATCGGTGAATTTCATACCGAGTGCGTTTTCGTTGACACTGGTGACCGTGCCGGTGAGCGTGACGAGTGTGTGCGCCTGCGTTTGCTGACCCCAGCGTGGAGACTCGCTATTGCCTGCGCTGACTTCGCTCGCACGTCCGCGTCCTTGACCACCGTACGTGCTCGTGCGATCCATCGTCCGAATCACCGCCCCAACCCCCAACACGGCGAGCAGGGCAAGCACGATTGTACCGAACAAAATTTTCTTGAGCATAGTAACCTCCGTTCTAAAGTATGAAGTTAGAAGGATGAAGTATGAAGGACGCTTGGGGATTGTTCTTTGGTTTTCATACTTACGATTTCATCCTTCATTCTCTTTGTGACGTTGACGATCCAACGCCAGTGAATCGTCAAGTGTAACAGTGCCGCACCTACCATTGCTACACCCGCCCACGTGTGAATCAAATCCCAAGTGATGGCATCGAAGAGGAAAGGACGTTGGGCGGGTTCAAAGAAAAAGTACAGTCCAGAAATCGCGGTGAGTAAAAAGCCGAGAGCAATCGTTGCATCAATCGCGATGTTGGTCCACGCGCCGCGCGAGAGTCGGCAGGTGGGAACAGTTACAGCGCGAAAGGCGTGTTTGGTCATCGTCACGATCCAACGCGAGTGAACCGTCAAGTGAATCGCTACAATGACGATCATTCCTAACCCAAACCACGTGTGCAAATCGTTCCACGTGTGGCGGTCGAACAAAATCGTGATGCCATAGTACGGATTGCGTCCGCCGCGATACCCGCCTGATGGCAGAAACAAAAAGTAGATACCGCTGATGGTGGCGATGAGCGCGCTCGTGAATAGCAGCGCGTCAATCAGCCAATTGGTTTTGGTTTGGAGCGACAAGCCGCGTTTGTTCATTGTGCCTCCTGTGTGGACGACTGCCGACAGATGACCCTTGCGGTTGTGCTCAGGGCAAGCCGCCGACCGCCGCGATTTTTCATTTGACTCTGTCGTCAGCATAGCAGGAGGTTGTGAAGAAATTGTGAAGAGCGATTGCAGTTTTTGTGTGAAAGATGGTATAATCGGGACGGAGGACGCAGGATTTTCGATTTGCGATTTGCGATTTGCGATTGGAGATTGGAGATTGGAGATTGGAGATTAGAGATTGGAGGTTGGGGATGGGAGGGGTAATCGAAAATCGGCAATCGAAAATCGGCAATTGGAAGGGGCAAGGATGCTCGCATTCACGCAAACTTGGTTTGGCTTTCCACTCTGGTTGTGGTTCATCGTCGCGGGAATCATTCTCGCGCTCGCAGTGCTCGTCGCGCGCACGTTGGAGTTCGAGGGAGTGAATTTCACTGCGACGCCGCCGTTCGTCGCGTTTCGCTTCAAACGCAAGCGCAAGGACACGCCGCCACCGATTCCCCAAGACACAGCGAGTCGCGCCGCGCGCGTTGACGCGTCGGGCGATCGAAGCGTCGCGATTGGGGGCGATGCATCGCACGCCACGATCATCACCGGCGATGTGCACCTGCCACCCGCCGAAAAACCACCGCGCGAGTCCGCACCACCGCCCGCGCGCACCGCGCACTATGTCCATCGCGGCAAAATCGAAGACGATGTGCGCGCCGCGTTGCGTGCTCGTACGAACATTGCTATTGTTGGCGTCGCGGGAATGGGCGGAATTGGCAAGACCGAACTTGCCAAAAATGTGTGCCGCGAACTCGCCGCAAGCGAACGTGTGATCTGGGTCGGTGTGTACGATCGTCCGCTGGTGATTTTGCAGGACGAACTGGCGCGCGCACTCGGCATCACGCTCGATCCGCGTGCCGACGCGTCGAGTCGTTACGACACGTTGCGTGGCGCGTTCGAGCGGAATCCTTGCATCGTTTTCTTCGACGATGTGTACAAAGCGGCGGTGCCGCATTTGCAATTCCTCTTGCCCCCCTCGCCACCCTGTGCCGCGCTCATCACCTCGCGCTTGCGCGAACTCGGCGTGACGACGCGCGTCTTGCAACTCGATGTGATGGACGCGGCGCAGGCGTTGGAATTGTTGCGCGAGGCGCAGGGCTTGGGCGATGCACTTGCGCGCGAACCTGATGCGGCGCAAAAGTTGTGTGAACTGTGCGGCTATCTCCCGCTGGCACTCGACCTTGCCGCCAGTCGGCTGCGCAAGCAACTCCACTTGTCCCAGACGCCCATCGCACAGTTCAATGTGTTGTTGACGAATCGTCTGCGCGAATTGGAACGCACGCACGATCCCGACCCGCACTTGCGGAGCATCACCGCGAACATCGCGCTGAGTTACGATGCGTTGGACGCGGCTGACCAGCGGCGATGGCGCGCGCTCGCCGTCTTTGCGCCGAGTGGTTTTGCGCCGCGCGCGGTGGCAGCCGTGTGGAGCGAAAACGATGCCGACGTGCGGCGTCATCTTGAACGCTTGCAAGACGAATCGTTGGTGCTGTACGCGGAAAAGGTGGGACGCTTGCGCTTGCACGATTTGGTGCGTGACTATGCGAGGCAAGAACTCGTCGCGCGCGGCGAGAGTGATGCGGTGAACCGTGCACACGCCCAATTTTTGATTGCACTGTTTGAAAAACATTCGCTCGACGATTTGAGCACCGCGCCCGAAGTAGGCGATGAATTGGAGAACCTGCGCGAGGCGGCGCGGTGGGCGCGTGAACAGGAAGAGGGCGAATGGCTGGCGCGTTTGGCGACGGTGCCGCGCAATTGGCTGATGGTTTTTAGTGTTTGGGATGAGTGGAAAACGTGGCTGGACGCGGCATTGCGCTTGGGCATTGACCATACTCCACAACTGAAAGCGGACGTGCTCCGAGCGATGGGGGATATACAGGCG
>JAOACU010000199.1 GCA_026417715.1 Anaerolineae bacterium
GATTCGGTTTATGCCGCCGCTAATGATTCCGCGCGAACTCGAGGATGAGGGGTTGCACATTTTCGAGAGTGCGGTCGCAGACACAGAAAGACAGTTCTTACGCTTGTAATCATCCACGAAGGACACGAAGGGACACGAAGAAATAATTCTTGACAAATGGATTCGATCGAGATTCTGGGTGTCCGCGTAGACAACGTCACCTATGCCGATGCGCTTGCGCGCGTGGAGGAATTTCTGCGTGCAGGGACGTTCCATCAAATCGCGACCGTCAACCCTGAATTTGTGGTGATTGCGCAAACGCACACCGAATTTCGCCGCGTGTTGAACGCGTGCGCGCTGAATGTGCCCGACGGAGTGGGTTTGTTATGGGCGGCGCGGCGTTTGGGTACACCACTCCGCGAGCGTGTGGCAGGACAAGACCTTGTGGATCGCATCTGCGCGCTGGCGGCGGAACGCGGCGACAAGGTTTTTTTGCTGGGCGCGCGTGAGGGCATTGCGGCGCGCGCGGCGGAGGAACTGAAAAGGCGGTATCCGCGATTGGAGATTGGAGATTGTTATGCGGGGTCGCCGGCACGCGAAGAGGAAGACGAAATCGTGGCGCGTGTGAATGCATCGGGGGCGCGCATTTTGTTCGTGGCATACGGACCACCCAAGCAAGAGTTGTGGATTGCGCGCGTGGCGTCGCGTTTGAACTATGTGGCAGTGGCAATGGGTGTTGGTGGAACGTTCGATACACTCGCGGGCGTGGTGCCACGCGCGCCCAAGTGGATGCGCGACGCGGGATTCGAGTGGACGTATCGCTTGTTGCGCGAGCCGCGTCGCATCAAACGTCAGTGGCGCATTCCGTACTTTATGTGGCTGGTTATCAAGTCGTCTGGTCAAAAAGTCAAATAGTCGGATAGTTCTCGCTCAACTATCCGACTATTTGCTTTTGACCACGCGACAATTTGACTAGGCGACGATTTGACTATGCGACTACTTGACTATGAATTTGTATCCCTTGCCGCGCTCGGTGAGTAGATAACACGGCGCGCTCGGATCGTCTTCCACTTTTTCGCGCAACCAACGAATATGCACATCGAGCGTGCGCGTATCACCCATATAATCGGTGTCCCACACTTGACGCATCAAGGTCTTGCGCGTGACGACTTGATTTGCCTGTTCCATCAACGTTTTCAACAAAAGAAATTCTTTCGGAGTCAGAGAAAAAGTTTTATTGCCGCGCGTCAAGCGACGTTTCTCTAGGTCGAGTGTAAACTTGCCAACGGTGATCACACGCGGAGGACGTTCCTCGATTGCCGACTTGACTCGCGCCGCAAGACGTTTGAACACGGTCGGTTTGGTCACGATCTCCGCAAAACTCAACACACCGTCCAATTTGGCATTCGGGGGTGTAATCAAAATAATTGGCGTGCCCGTGTTCTTCAACTTGCGACACAGGTTTTTGCAATTCAAACGCGGCGACGTCGTGTCCACCACAATTGCGTCCGGGTGATGCGCTTGTACTTGCTTGAGGGCTTGGCGCCCGCTGTGCGCCGCGAGAATGGTGTACTCTTTTTTACTAAAACATTTGGCGTACGCGTCTGTATCACTTTGGTCGTTGGCAACGAGCAAAACGGTGAATGGCATAAGAACGACTCCGAAAAAACTCAAACGGACGCTTGGATTATATCCAATCTGCATCAAGTTGGCAATTGTTCCTTTTTCCTATCGCACATCCTGAAACTGACTGGTGTATAGTTCGTAGTACACACCACGACGCGCCAGTAATTCCTCGTGCGTACCACGCTCGACGATTTCGCCGTCTTTGAGTACCAACACTTGATCCGCGTTGCGAATCGTGGACAAGCGATGCGCGATGACGAAACTTGTCCTGAGCGGAGTCGAAGGACTTGTACGTCCGCGCAAGAGTGTTTCCAACGCCTGCTGAATCAAGCGCTCGGTGCGCGTGTCCACCGATGAAGTTGCTTCGTCGAGAATCAAGATGCGCGGATTCGCAAGCGCGGCGCGCGCAATCGCAATGAGTTGGCGTTGCCCTTGACTCAAGCCAATCCCGCGTTCACCCAACACGGTGTCGTACTTGTTCGGCAAGCGTTGAATGAACGAATCGGCGCACACGAGTTGCGCCGCCGCGATCACCTCTTCGTCCGTCGCATCGGGACGACCGTAGCGAATGTTGTTCATCACCGTATCGCTGAAGAGAAACGTATCTTGCAAAACAATACCGATTTGACGACGCAACGATGCGCGCGTCACATCGCGCACATCAATTCCATCAATCTTGACCGCACCGCCGACCACATCGTAAAAACGCGGAATCAGGTTGACGAGCGTCGTCTTGCCCGCGCCTGTGGGACCCACAATCGCAATCGTTTGTCCGGGTTCAGCGCGCAGTGAAACGCCACACAACACGCGTTCACCTTTTTTGTACTCGGCATCCACGTTCACAAATTCCACCACGCCGCGAATCGGCGGCATTTCGCGCGCATCGGGTTTGTCGGTCACATCGGGTTGCGTATCGAGCAAATCGAAAATGCGTTCCGCGCCCGCGACAGCACTTTGGATGTTCGTCCACAACACCGAGATTTGTTGAATCGGCTGATTGAAGCGTTGCACATAACCGAGAAAGGTGACGATCAAACCGAGCGAAACCGTCGTGCCGAACAAATCCTGCCCGCGCAAAAACGCGATGCCACCCACGACGACGACAATCGCCATTGCGAGATAGCCCAACGCTTCGAGCGTGGGCGCCAGCGCGGCGGTGAACGCGACGGCGCGGATACTTGCATCACGATACGCCGCGCTCGAGCGCTCGAATTCAGCAATGTTGGCTTCCTCGCGATGAAATGCTTGCACTTCGCGCACGCCTGCGATGCTCTCTTGCAAGTTCGCACTCACGTTGCCGATTTCTTGCCGCGTGCGCCGAAACGCGCGACGCGCTTGGGTAGAAAAGAATGTCGTCGCTAGAATCATCAGCGGGATGACGGACATACTGATCAGCGCGTACACCACACTCTTGGTCAGCATCGTCCACGCGATCCACACGAGCAACAGCGCGCCGCTGAGCACTTGAATCAATGCAAAGTTGATGACTTGTTGCAATGTGTCCGTGTCACTCGTGATGCGACTCATCAGGTTGCCTGCGGCGTTCTCGGCGTAGAAACCGAGTGACAAGCGATGCAAATGTTCAAAGACTTGGACGCGTAACGTTTTGAGGACGTGTTGTCCTGTCCACGTCATCGTGAAAAACATCGCGCCGCCCACAATCGCGCCGAGAATGTAAATGCCCACGAGCAACGCGACGAGACCACCCAAGCCCGCCAAGCGATCTTCAAGCGTCCACGTGGGACTGGGTGTAGTGTACCAACAATTCGTTGCACGCGGCACCAAGAAACAGTCCACCACTTGTCCTGTCAGGTCAGGGGTAATCACTTGCGCCCACGTGTTGATGATCATCAACGATGCGACGAGAACGAGTGCCCACCAGTACGGCTTAAAGTACGTCACCAGACGCGCGAGTGTCGTGCTGACGCGGCGCGGCTTGCGCGCTTCTTGCGCTAGGAGGTGACGCGGACCACCAGGACCACCAAACATCAGCGCACCTCCCCGAAGACCGATGACGGATGACCGATGACGGACGACGAGGTGTCGGTCTTCGGTCTTCGGTCATCGGTCATTCGCGCGTCGTCTGTCAACTGCGAATAATAAATCTCCGCGTACAGTTCGCTCTCTTCCAACAATTCCGCGTGCGTGCCGCGCGCAACGATTTCGCCCTTGTCCAATACGAGGATTTGATCCGCGTTTTGCACCGTGCTGATGCGTTGTGCGATCACGAAACTTGTCCGACCCTTCATCAATCGGTCGAGCGCGTGTTGAATACGTCGCTCGGTGGCATAGTCCACGCTACTCGTCGAATCGTCGAGGATGAGGATACGCGGGTTGAGCAACAGCGCGCGTGCAATCGCGATGCGTTGTTTTTGTCCGCCACTCAACGTTTGCCCGCGTTCGCCGACAAGCGTATCGTAACCGTTCGGAAAACTCGTGATGAACTCGTGGGCGTCGGCGGCGCGCGCGGCGGCAATCACTTCGTCGAGTGTCGCATCGGGACGACCGAACGCGATGTTGTCGCGAATCGTGCCACTGAAGAGCGTGGCATCCTGTAGCACCACACCGATTTGCGAACGCAACGATTCGAGTGTCACCTCGCGCACATCGTAACCATCAATCAGCACGCGCCCTTCAGTCACATCGTAGAAACGCGGGATGAGATTGATGATCGTCGTCTTGCCGCTCCCCGTCGCGCCGAGTAGTGCAATCGTTTGTCCGGGCAACGCCTCGAAACTGACGCGCGACAGCACAGGACGATCGCTCCCAAAATATCGAAAGGTCACGTTCTCGAATTTCACATGCCCGCGAATCGGCGGCAAGGTGATTGCGTTCGGTTTGTTGCTCACCTCGCTGCGCGTGTCGAGAATCTCAAAGATGCGCGCGGCGGATGCCGATGCTTGCGACATTTGCGCAACGATAAAGCCGAGTTGTCCGAGTGGAAAGAAAACGAAAACGAGATAGAGCGAAAATTTTTGCCACTCGCCGATGGTGAGTGTGCCCGCTAGAATTTGTTGACCGCCGAAGTACAACACGGCGGCTTGACCCAGATTGGCAATCAAAAAGATGAACGGGAACAAAAACGAGAACACGCGACTGATGACAAGTTGCTGATGCATCAACTCATCGGCGGCGCGCGCAAAGCGCGCTTGTTCACTCGCCTCACGCACAAACGCTTTGACGACTTTGATGCCCGCAAGGTTTTCTTGCAAAATCGTGTTGAGCGCAGAGAGTTTTTGTTGCACGCGCATAAACAGCGGTTGACTCACCGCGCCGAAGGTGAAAAACAAAATCATCGCAATTGGCAAGGTGGGCAACACGACCAGCGTGAGCGTGGCGTTCGTCAACCACAACACGATGAGCGTGCCGAACAAAAAGACGAACGCCTGCAACGCCATCATCAAACCTTGCCCGATGAAGATACGCACTTTTTCCACGTCATCGGTGGCGCGAATCATCAATTGTCCGGTTTGCGCTTGATCGTGGTACGAAAACGAGAGCCGCTGAATCTTGGCAAACAATTCGTTGCGCAAATCGAACGCCACACCTTGCGACACGCGTTCGGCGTTGTACGCTTGCGAAAACGCAAACACGCCGCGCATCACTGCAAAACCGACGATACCAATCGCTGACGCCATCAGCCACGTCTCCGCATCGGGTTGTGTGACCCCGCGCGCAATCGTGTCAATCGTTGCTTCAACGAGTTGAGGGACGATGAGTTGTGCCAGAATCGAGAGGAACAAACTAGTGTAGGCAATCACCGCCACGCGACGATAGCGTCCCAAATATCGAATCGCGCGTTGCAGTCCAACATAACTCACGCGCTCGCCGCGCGCGCGTGGAGATTGCATTGTCATTGAAGTTTGCATCGTGCTTGATTATACGCTTGCAACGTAGAGTGTCAAAGTCAATGAGCCAATGAGTCAATGAGCCAATGAACCAATGAGCCAATGAGCCAATGAGCCAATGAGCCAAAAAGTTCTTTCGTCTTTCGTCCTTCGTCTTTTGTCATCCCACGCGTTCTGTGGTATTGTAAACACG
>JAOACU010000200.1 GCA_026417715.1 Anaerolineae bacterium
AAGGACAGGAAATCCTCCGTCTTTCGTCTTTGGTCTTTCGTCGTACCATCCTTCGCGCGAATCAACGGGCGACGTTGCCGATGGTCGCACGCTAGGGACTCACATCAATTTTCACTTGACGCGTCGTTGCGATATTGCCACACTTGGCGGTGAGTGTGTATGTCGTCGTCACCGTTGGCGAGACACTGATCGAGCCGGGCGTGGCAACGCCGCCGATGCCCTGATCAATCTCGGCGTAATCGGCATTGTTGACGGGACCCCACTGCAACGTGGTGGATTCGCCGGGTTTGATCTTGGTGTTGGTGGCAGAGAACGAGGTGATGATGGGCGTGCCGCTACACGTCGGCGCTGGCGGGTTGACGACAATCGTCACTCTGGCAGTGCGCGTGTTGGTGCCACAACGCGCGGTGAGCGTGTATGTCGTCGTCGTCATCGGCGTCACGACGCGCGAACCGGGCGTTTCGACGCCACCGATACCCTGATCAATCTCTGCCGATTCGGCATTGGAGACCAAGCCCCATTGCAGAACGACCGACATCCCCGCCGTGATCGTCGTCGCCGATGCGGTGAACGAGGCGATGTTCGGCATCCCGACACACCCCGTTGCGCTAGGCACAGCAATCACCACCGATACGCGTGCACCAAAGAACGCGCCATTCGGCGCGCGCAACTGCCAGATGCCGGTGTAATTGCCCGGCGTCGTTGGTGCGGTCATCGGAACTTTGATGTCCACTGTGGCGCCGGGCGCAGTGGCAGGCACACTCACGGCAGTATTCGTAGTCATCGCCGTTCCGCTGACAAAAACGAGTTGATAGCCCGTGCCCCACGCGCACGTGCCGGTGTTGCGCATACGCCACACTTTGTCGAATGTTTGTCGTGGTGCGAACACCGTGCCATCGGGTACTGTGACATCGCGCTCGAATTGCGCATCGTTGGTGCAGAGCGCAGACGGAGTCAGTGTGGTAGTGATGGTCGCCGAAGGTGACACGGATGTTGTGGGTACGGGAGTCAGTAGCGCGAGCGGCATAACCGAAATCGTGATGGCAGCCGGATCGCTAACCACACCCGTCGCGTTGTAAGCGCGTACGCTAATCGTGTGCGTGCCCGGCGTTGCTCGCCACGTTTGAATCAACGTGAACGAGACCTGAGGTGCAGGTGACGGATCAGCACGCACCACTTTGCCATCCACCAGCAATTCGACGCGCACGATACCCGCCGAATCGGTGGAAATGGATTGCACCGCCACTTCTTCATTCTCGCGATACTGACTTCCGCTAGGAGGTGAAACGATGATGACGGTCGGCTTGGTGGCAAACAGATTACACGCGGTTAAAATGCCGAGAATCACATACAGAGCAAGTTGGGATAACCGTGAACCGATTCTCACCATAACTCCTCGCCAATCTGTTGAATCGAGTATAACATAGGTATAAGCAACTTTCAAGCCCGTTTTCACATTTGCATCATCACCCATCCCGCGATGCAGAAAAAGGGACCATACGGCATTGCGGCAGTGAGCGTAACGCGACGATGCACAACAAACTGGTACGCCAAAAAAATTAGTGCGCCGACTCCACCCAACAGAATCGTGTACAAAATCGCTGGGAACACGTTGGGGAAACCAACAACCAAGCCCATAAACGTCGCGAGTTTTACATCGCCTTGACCAAACGCACCACCTTCCACGTTAATTTTGCGGATGCGCGCGAACACTTGGGCAAACAAATACATTCCCAAGACCAGCACAAACGCTGTCACGCCGCCCAGCAAAGACAATTTCCACCCTAGGCGCGAAAACGGACTGGCGATGAGCGCGAAGAGTATCGCTGGCAAAATCACGAAGTTGAAAATCAAACGATGCTCTAAATCGGTGATGCAAACAACGAGAAAGACGAACGTGTACACGACGGTCAAGGCAAAATCGAGCGTGAGACCAAAGCGCATCGCGAGGAACGCGTGCGTGAGCACGGCAACGCCAACCACTAGCCACACGCGTCCGGGGAAAACACGTTGCGGCAACTTGTGTGCGGCAATCAACGCATCCGCCACACGATTCGCCAAGACTCCGCTAACGATTCCAATGATTGCGCCAATCAGAATGTTCATTTTGACAAAAACTCCTTCGGCAGTTATGATGCAATCGTGCTCGAACCAACACCACGCCGTTATTTTCCTCTCGATCGGCTGAGTTTGCTGATCAGTCTTGTCCTCGTCGGGCTAACTCTTTCGCTCGTTCTCGATTTGCCTTCCCAGCGTTTGGCTTTGGAGATTTTAGGTTCGGACGCCAGCATCACGGTTTCGGGTCATTGGCTCATCGCGCTCTTGCTTGCCGCACTCACGGCAGCAGGTGTCAATTCGATTGTACGTCAGCATCCGCGCGTGCATCTTGCCAACACGCGCTATATCCTGATTTTGTGGATTCTGCCCGCAACGATTGTGGTGACCGCGACGTGGCTCCTCTCCTTTGCCGATGTGCGCGCGTATGGCGTGTACGCGCTGTTGCTTGTCGCAATCGCTGGCGCGTTCCTCGCGGCGGCGATTCTGGGACAATACGTGACGATTGATTTGAACGACCGCGCCTACAGTGCCGCGCGCTTGGGCGTGAACCTCATCGTGTACTTGGTGGCGTGGATTTTGTTCGCCGCTGTGTACAATCTCAAAGTCCGCAGTCTTTTTTCAGCGCCCGCGATGGGAATCGCCTCTGGACTTTTGGCATTGGAACTTTTGCGGAGTAGCGAAGCCGCGTTCGGACGCACGTGGTTGTACGCCACCCTCATCGGTCTCGTGATGGCAGAAATCGTCTGGGCGCTGAATTACTGGAACCTGCCCGGACTCGTCGGTGGCATTTTGCTTCTGACTGTGTTCTACGCCGTGACCGGCATCCTGCAACAATACCTGTGGGAGCGACTCAACCGCATCGTCCTCATCGAATTCGCGCTGGTGGTCGTCGGCGCGCTGGTGCTCATCTTTTGGTTACGTCTGCCATGAGAGGTAGGACGAGTTTGCAAACTTGTTCTCCACGAAGGGCACGAAGCACCACCAAGTTTTTATACCTTTTTCGTGACCTTCGTGTCCTTGGTGGACGCTAGTTCAGCACTCGTTGACGCGAATCAACTCTACTCCAGCGCGCGACTCAACACGATGGCGCCGCTCACCACCATCGCGCCGCCAAGCATTTGCAACCACTCGAGACGCTCACCCAACTCGACGAACGCAAGCACGCTTGCCATCACCGGTTCAATCGTCGCGAGAATGCTCGCGTTACTTGCGGGTACACTTTGCAAACCTGTCGCGAAAAAACCAATCGCGCCAAGTGTGGGACCCAGCACCAAGCCAAACAGATACAACCACGCGGCTGGATTGTGCAGAACGAGGACTAGTTCATCACTACGCTGAAAAGGTGCGAGGAACAGGGCGCCGAACACGAGTTGATACGTCAACGCTGTGAACGGCGAATATTTTTTGACGACGGCTTTGCCAAACAGCGTAAAGAGCGCGTACGTAAATCCCGCGCCCAAACCAAACAGAATACCCACCACATTCAAACTCAACTGTGTGGGATCGTACGCGCGCGCGACGAGCGCGCTACCGCCAAATGCCAGCGCGAGCGCAACACCTTTGCGCGCGTTCAGCACCTCACCCCACACGCGCCACGCAATCAACGTCACGAACGCCGGCGCGGTGTAGAGCAGTACAACCGCCATCGTCACGCCCGTTTGGATGATCGCTTGGGCATACAGCCAGTAGAACGCGCTGATGCCCAGCGCGCCATACAACACAAAGAACAGCCAATCGCGTCGCGCTACGCGCAACCACGCGCGGCGTACGAGGAACAGGACAGCGAACGCAACCAGCGCGCCCACACCCGCGCGCAAAAACGCAATCGTCAGCGCGGACAAGCCATACTGCTCGTAGAGTCCGCGCACGAGCAAGCCGATTGTACTCCACAACACCGCCGCGATCACGATGCAGAGATAACCGCGCAGAGAAGACGACGAGGACATCGTCTTGCAGCATACCACCACCCACTAGACGTGTCAAACACGGCTGGTGCAAAGCGAATAAATTCACCGCAACAACTATCCAAAGCCCGCCTTCGCGGGCTAAACGAGCCGCCGAGGGGCGGCTTCGGGTTTCTGTCGCGGCGACTTGCAGTCGCCAACACCGACTTTGCACCACCCACTAGACGTGTCAAAATTGACGATTGTTCCGTGTCGCGTTACAATGTCAGCATCGAAATTTCGTCCTTCGTCCCTTCGCTTCGCTCAGGGCAAGCCTTTGTCATTCGTCATCCGTCATCCGTCATCCGTCATTCAACAAGGAGGAACTATGCTACCACGCACCGCCGACATTGTCATCATCGGCGGCGGATGTATGGGCACGAGCGTTGCCTACTATCTCGCTGAACGCGGCGCAGGCAACATCGTTCTCGTCGAACGCGAAAAATTTTTGGGAATGGGTTCAACGGGACGCAACGCGGGTGGTGTGCGCTATCAATTCTCCACTGCAGTCAACATTCACCTTTCGATTTTTTCGCTCGACGTACTTGCACACTTTGAAGAATTGTTCGGCATCTCGGCAGGGTATCGTCCGATTGGCTATTTGTTTTTGCTTACAACACCACAAGAGGTCGCGCAGTTTCAAGCCAACGTTGCGTTGCAACAGCGCGTTGGTGTGCCTTGGGTACGATACCTCGAACCCAACGACATCGCCGCGCTTGTTCCGCTCGTCAATCTCGAAGGTGTGCTCGGCGGAACGTTCTGCCCGCGCGATGGACTCGCTGACCCCTACAGCGTGACGCAAGGATTTGCCAAAGGCGCACGCGCGCGCGGTGTGCAAATCGAAACCGAGACGAACGTGGTGGGCATTCAAACCGAACACGGGCGCGTGACAGGCGTGGTGACAGATCGCGGCACGATGAGCACGCGCACGATCGTCAATTGCGCTGGACCTTGGGCGGCACAAATCGGCAAGATGGCAGGTGTAGAGATTCCGATTGTGCCACTGCGCCGTCAATTTTTCACTACTGACGCGCTCCCCCAAATTCCACGCGATCATCCAATGACGATTGAATTCACCACCTCGTTGTATTTTCATCCTGAAGGTGCGGGCTTGTTGATTGGAATGTCGAATCCCGATGAAAAACCGGGCGACACGTATGCGATTGACGAAGAATTTCACCTCAAGACCCTTGAACGCGCGCTGTATCGCTTGCCGATTCTCGAAAACGCGCGCGTGGCGAGTCAAATCGCGGGCTTGTACGAAGTGACCCCCGACGCGCATCCGATTCTCGCGCAGGCACGCGCACTCGAAGGATTTTACATCGCGGCAGGATTTTCCGGTCACGGTTTTCAGCACTCGCCCGCAACCGGCAAAGTGATGAGCGAACTCATCCTCGATGGACGCGCCACCTCGATTGATATTTCGATGCTCGATTTGGAACGATTCGCGGAAGGACGCTTGATTCGCGAAGTGAATGTGGTATGACATAGTAACCAATGGTGCTACTTGTCATTCTGAGCGACCGCAGGGAGCGAAGAATCTCACAAACCACTTGGCGAGACGC
>JAOACU010000019.1 GCA_026417715.1 Anaerolineae bacterium
TCCAACATCTGCTCAACATCGTGACGCGCACGCTGCGCGCTGAGCATGCCGATTTCTTTCGCTACGATGCAACGACGCGCACTCTACGTCTTGACAGTGCCAGTGGCTATGCCGATGAATTTCTGGCTCGGTTACGCGAACACGTCTTTGTCGAAGGCGACGCGCGCGGTTTGGTGGGGCTTGTTGCCGCCGAACGCACACCGCTCTATCTTCCAAACGTCCTGGAGGACTCGCGCTATATCATCTTTGATCCCAGCATTCGTTCGGCGCTGTGGGTACCTGTGGAACACGCTGAGCAATTGTATGGCGTGCTCACCGTCGTCAGTGAACGTGAAAATGCCTTTAGCGAAACCGATCAACGCCTTGCCGTTCTGTTCGCCAATCAAGTGGCAGTAGCGCTCGAACGCGCGCTCTTGTTTCAAGTCGAACAAATACGCCGAGCCGAAATCAGCGCGCTATACGATCTGGCGCGTAAACTGGCAGACACTGACAACGTCGAGAGTGTCTGTAACTTGGTGGTCCAACACGCCATCACCACATTACCTATCGCGTTTGCACGCCTTGCGCTCCTTGAGAACAACACTCTCGTGGTATGCGCTCATCAAGCGATGGGTGCGTTACCCACTCCTGCCGTTCCGCGCGAACGCATACCACTTGCTCATTTGCCTTACTGCAGAGCGATACTGGAACAACCACAACCGCGCCTATTGCGCGCAGAGGATTCGCGTCCAAGTGCCATCGAACGCGCGTGGCTCGGCTTGGATGTGGTAGCGGCACTCTACAGTGTCCCTCTCTATGCTGAAGGACAGCCCGTCGGTCTGTTACTGTTGGGCGTGCAAAATCCTGCCGAGCAACCACCACTTGGCATCGAACTGCTACAACGCGCGCGCAGCATTGGGGATCAAGCCGCCAGTGCGATTCGTCGCGCGAAATTACGTGAGCAAACCGAACAGCGGCTTCGTCAGGTCCAAGCCCTGCACACGATTGATGTGACGATCAGTGCAAGTATGGATGTAAACACCACACTCCAGATTCTTCTCCCCACCTTGCTCGCACAACTTCAAGCCGATGCGGTTGCCCTCCTCCTCTTCAATCCTTCGACCCACACACTGACCTACTTGGCGGGACGTGGCTTTCGTTCGCGCGCTATCGAACAAAGTACGCTTGGTGTGGGGAAAGAGTGTGCTGGACGCGCCGTGCTCGAACGCAAAACGATTAGCGAACCCAATCTGTCAGCCCATCTTGCCAACTTGCAAAGACGCTTTTTGGTAACTGAAGAAAAATTCGTGAGTTGTGTCTGCGCGCCGCTGATGGCAAAAGGACAAATCAAAGGAGTCTTGGAATTTTTCTTCCGCACACCGTTCACTCCGACGCAAGAGTGGCAGCAAATCTTGGAGGCGTTCAGTGTGCAAGCGGCACTGGCTCTAGACAATGCCGAATTGTTCCGCAACCTCCAACGCGCCCATACCGAACTTTCTCTCTCGTACGAGGCAATGATCGAGGGGTGGGCACGCACGATCGAAGTGCACGAACAAGTTCCGGCGGGTCACAATCGTCGTGTCGCCGATTGGGCATCCCGCGTGGCGCGCGCGCTTGGCGTTCCGGCGCCCCAACTGCAACAGATTCGCTACGGTGCCTTGTTGCATAACCTTGAGTACGCCTTTCTGCCGCCTACCCTGCATCGCCACGAAGAGTGTACTGAAAATAAAGCCGAGTTAGTGCAACACTCACTCCCTCAAGTGTATGAACTCTTGTCTTCCCATCCAGTATTACGTCCGTTGTTAGAAATTCCGTATAGTTACCATGAAAATTGGGACGGTAGTGGTTATCCGCGCGGATTACGCGGGGAGCAAATTCCGCTCGGCGCACGCATCGTCGCGGTGGTAGATACGTGGGAACATATTTGGGCTTGTTCAGACGAACAGGTCACGCCTCAGAGCGCGCGCGACTGTTTGCTGTCTCTCAGCGGCACCCGTCTCGATCCACACATCGTGCGCGTGTTCTTGCAATTGGCAGAGACCTCGGAGGAAAACGCGTCAACGATGTAGAAGGCGCGGAAGAAGGCACAAGAGAGCGGAGAAGGCGTGAGAAGGCGGAGAAGGCGGGAGAAGGCGCGAGAAGGCGGAAGAGGGCGTAGAAGGCAGGAGAAGGCGGTCGCCCTCTACGCCCTCTAACGCCCTCTTCCCCCTCTACGCCCTCTTTGCCCTCTTCGCCCTCTTAACGCCCTCTTTGCCCTCTTCCCCATCTACGCCCTCTAACGCCCTCTTCGCCCTCTAGACCCCCAACCTTATGCTAACGTTTGCATTTTTCGGCAATTGGAATACAATGGTTGCACTTTTTATCGCAGGAGAAAGCGTTATGGGTTTTCCTAATCCGTTTCGATCCAAAGAAAAAGATTTTCTCAAAGCCCTAAGTGAACAAGCATTGAAAACGCGTGAGGGATTGGAAGCACTCGAAGCATATTTGAAGACTGGCGATGAAACCTATGCCAAGCGCGTTCAAGCCATCGAAAAAGAAGCGGACGAATTACGGCGTATCTTGATTGACGATTTGAATCATACCTTTGTGACACCGATTGATCGCGAAGACTTGTTCGCCCTCTCGCGCACGATTGACGATGTGTTGGATTACGGCTACACCACCTTGGATGAAATGGTAATGCTGGGCGTCAAACCCACACCGCATATGTTGACGATGGTCTCTATCTTGCGTGAAGCCGCCGAAGAATTGTATCTGGGTGTCGTGCAGTTGAAGGCACATCCCCAAGTGGCTCTCGATCACGCCACACGCGCCAAAGCGTTGGAGAATCGCGCGGAAACGATTTACCGCACGGCGATCTGCGACTTGTTCAAAGAACCCAAAACCTTGGACGACATCATCGAAATTCTCAAGATGCGCGAACTCTATCGCCACCTCTCCAATGCCGCCGATCGAGGTGACGAAGCCGCCAACATCATCGGCGACATTGTGGTCAAGATGACCTAACCCAACAAACAAGACCCGCTGGTGGTTAGCCAGCGGGTCTTAAAATTGAAAGCCCGGCTCGTACGGGACGACGCGACGCGTGTAATCGGTCACATACTCTTTCAAGCGCGCTTCGATGTTTTGCCACCGCTTGTCTTGAAGCGCGTTCCGCATCACTCCATCCTCCGCGATGAAAACGAGCAGGCGCGCCGGATAATCGCCATACGCGGTGTGCCACACTCCCGCATTCTCCAACCCCAAATTTTGCATCGTTGGCATAAAAACGTTCATCATAAATTGCATATACTCTTCTTGCATTTCAGATATAACGTTATACGTCAAAAGCATTGTCGAACGCACACCCGCCTCCTAGTCCACCATCAAGATTGTCACATCACCCACATTCGTCCCTGTGGGACCTGTGATCAGCAAATCGCCAAGTGGTTGAAAAAAGTGGTACGCGTCATTGTTGGCAAGGAACGCGCGCGCATCCAACCCCAGATGTGTTGCACGCGCAACGGTCTCACTATCCGCGATTGCGCCAGCGGCATCGGTGGGACCATCGGTGCCGTCCGTGCCACCACTCAACACAACGACGCGCGACATTCCCGCGATTTCGATTGCCGCCGCTAGCGCAATTTCTTGATTGCGCCCACCTTTGCCTTTGCCGCGCAAGGTCACTGTTGTTTCACCACCACAAATGACGCACGCGGGCTTTGCCACCGGACGATTCGAGGTGACGATTTCGCGCGCAATCGCCGCGAGAAACTTGGCAAACTCGCGCGCTTCGCCTTGCACGAACGATGAGAGCAACAAGGTGTTGTACCCCAACTCGCGCGCGCGTTGCACCGCCGCGTCACATGCCATCGTCAAATCGGCAATGACGACGTTGTGCACGCGCGCAAACAGCGGATCGCCGAGTTTGGGGGTATCGGGAATTTCGCCGCGCGCGCCACGTTCGATATGCGTGACAATCGCTTCAGGAATTTGCGCGCGCAACGCGTAACGTTCGATGACTGCCAGCGCGTCTGCAAACGTCGTCGAGTCGGGCGCGGTAGGACCAGAAGCGATCGTATCCAACGGTGAACCCAGCACATCGGAGAGAATCAGTGCGATGATCTGTGCGCCGCGCGCGCGCCGCGCGAGTTGTCCGCCTTTCACCTGCGAGATGTGTTTACGCAAGGTGTTGATCTCGTTGATGGTGGCGCCGCAACGCAACAGCGCATCGGTCATTGCACGCAAATCGGCAAGCGAAATGCCGGGCACGGGTAATTCAAGCAACGCCGAACCGCCACCCGAAACGAGCACGAGGATCAAATCGTTTTCGGTGGCACGATCCAAAATTTCCAAGATGTGCCGCGTGCCTTCGAGTGAATTCTCGTCCAGCAAGGGATGACCGGCTTCGTGCAGGTGAATCTTGTTCGTCGTGAGTGGTACAGTGTGACCGTACTTGACAGTGACCCACCCGCGCGTCAAAAAATCGCCAAGAATTTCTTCTACTGCGCGCGCCATCGTGGCACTGGCTTTGCCAAAACCAATCACGCACACGTTCGACACGCGCGCCAAATCGTACTCGCGGTCTTGCACGCGCAAGCGTGTGCCATTGCGTTGCATTGCGCGATGTATCGCTTGGCTCGGGTCAGCCGCCCGCAGCGCGGCTTGGAAAATGGTATGAGCAGATGTGCGAGAATTTGACATACCAATTACTCTATGTTAAGATAAATTCAGCCGGGTGACTTGGCAATTCCTATCCTTGACCGGACGGTTGAGCCAAGGTCTGGTTCTTGATGGCGTTGACCTGTGGTGAACAGCGAGCCATCAGAATCCTCCCGGTTTTTATTTTAACAGTGCCAGCAAATCCCGCGCGCGCACCTTGCGATTGGCTTGCTCCTCATTCCGAAAAACAGCCAGGGCTTTTTGATGTGCGCGCGAACGCTTGCCCACCCTCCGAAAAATAATTCTCTCAGGAGAAAATGTCGGGACAAGTTTCCTGATGTGTTGTATCAGCCAGCCGCGAATCTCCGTCTCGCGACCAGGGTACTCGGGATCAATTTCAACTAAACTGATTTGATTGAGATGGTTCTTAATCAGCAAGAACAGTGCGGCAGCGAATAATCGCTGATACAACATCTTGGCATTCTTACCACGCCCTCTCCACTCCTTTAAGCACGCACGTTTTTCAACTGCCAAGATCAATAGCGCAAATTCTTCATCGTTCGAGAATGCCAAAACGGTGTTCGATTGCGTGTGCTCAATTTTGCCGCTTTGGTCTATTTCGATTCGCATCAGATCATCAAACTTTTGATCACTTGGTCATACACACGTTCAATTTCGTGTCCCGCGCGTTCCCACGAAAACAATTGTTGCGCGCGTCGGCGTAATGCCTCGCCAATTTCACGCGCGCGCGCAGAATCATCCAGCAACGCTTGAATCTGTGCGGCAAACGCGTGCGCATCGCCCAGCGGCGCGTACACCCCATACTCCCCCAGATACTCGCGCATTACGGGAATATCGAACGCGACGACGGGTAGCCCCAGTGCCATATAATTCAACACCTTACCCGCCGCTTCGGTCGCGCTCATTTTGGGTTCAAGCGCAAGTTCCCCCAGCGACAACCACACGGGCACGTCCTCGTATGGAATTCGTCCGGGAAATGTGACGCGTTCGGCGATGCCCAAGTCGCGCGCGAGCGTGCGATAGCGTTCGATATTGGGAAAACCGATGATGACGAAATGCGCATCGGTGCCGCGCGCAAGCACGTGCGCCGCCGCGCGCAACATCACACTCGTCCCGCGATACTCGTCGAGCAAACCGATGTAAACAATCACGCGCCGCGACAGCGGAATCCCCAAGCGCGCGCGCAACACCTCGACGCGTTCCGCCAGATCGGGCGATTCGACCGGGACAAAAGTATCGGCATCCACACAATCGGAGAGGACGATAATTTTTGCGGGCGGGACGCGAAACTCGTTAACCAGAAGATGCGCCGCGTTGCGCGAACTCGTCAAAATCATTTGAGGCATCTGAACGATGCGCGCTTCCATCCAATACGCGAGTCGAAACAACAAGCCGTTCGGCGCGATAAAACGATGATCTACCAACTCGCTGGTGAGACTGCCTTGCATATCGAAGACGAGGGGGACGCGCACGAGGCGTTGAATCGCCGCGCCAATCAGCGCACCTTCGTGCAAGTGCGCGTGAATCACATCAGGGCGAAAACGCAACGCCACTTGGAGCGTTTTCAAAGTGAGGAGCACATCGAGGAGTAGTTTCGAGCGCGCGGGTCCGACTTCGTGACGCGGACGAAAAGGAATCGGTAACGCGCGCTCGATGTCGAGTTCGGGCAGATTGCGTCCCAGCGGATATGTCACAATCTTGACGCGATGCCCGAACTTTTGCAGAACGCGCGTCTCTTCCAAAATGCGGACGTGACAACCATAGTCGAGGAAAAACGACGTGGGTGCAATCATCAACACGCGGTAGGGCAATGTTTTCCTCTGGTCAGAATCTTTCCACGAAAGACACGAAGACCACGAAGAAAAAATTTGTGTCTTTTCGTGTTACTTGGTGGACTATTTCGCTCGCTTCATTCGCTCGGACAAGCCACCCAAGAAGAGGCGTCCAAAGGAATCAGAGACTTGACTCATATCGGAGGCAGGGAGCGCGCCGCGATCGAGTTGACCACTTTGCCATTTGGCACGTTCGTCCGCGATCGTCTGGACGAGTGTGCCGAGCGCGTCGCTATTCTGCGTATCGAGCAAGGTGCGCAACTCGCGCAGTTTGACGATGCTGTGATCAATCCACCGCATCAAATCTTCGCGATGCGCGAGGAATTGCATCGGCGCGGCGTGCTTGTCGGTGGGCACCAAATCCATCGCGGCGCGAAATGTCGCGCTTGCGACTTTGCTGCGCTCGATCCAACCTTGTTCGCCGATGATGCTCGCGGCATACGCGGTAGCCAGCAATGCAGGCAAGTGATGAACACCCGCCATCAATCCATCGTGCTCGGCGGCTTCGATAAAGTACGGTTTTGCGCCCAACACGTTCACAAAACCACTCATCACATCAATTGCCTGCGCGGAGGCAGAGACGGCTGGAATCAAACAGTAGGTCGCATCTTGAAACAGGGTCGCGTCTGCCGCGTCAATCCCTTGCCCACTGATTTCGCGTTTGGGGTTGATGATGGGATTGCCACCGACAAATTCGACGTTACGCGGCAACTCGCTTGCCCATTCCAAGACCGGCACTTTGGTCATCGCCGTATCGGTAATGAGTGTGCCCGGCGACAAATGTGGGCGCAGCGCGGTGAGCGTATCGCGAATGCCATCGAGCGGCATTGCCAAGACGATTAAACTCGCGCCGTCACAAGCGCTGATGAGATTCCACTCGGTTTTGTCCACCGCGCCGCGTTTGACCGCGCGCCCAGCGACTCCGAGGTCCTTGTCGTGTCCAATCACCTCAAGATCGAGTTTCGATTTTTTGAGCGCGAGTCCAATCGAACCGCCAATCAGTCCAAGTCCGATGATTGAAATTCGTAATTTAGCCATAGGTGATACGTGAGGCGTGAGGCGTGAGACGTGAGACGTGAAGCGTGAGGCGTGAGACGTGATACGCAATACGTGATACGTAATATTGAACGTATTGCGTATTGCGTATTGTGTGATAAAGGACGAAGGACACATTATTCGTTCTTCGTCCTTCGTCCTTCGTCTTTCGTCTTAACGCCAGCCGCCCGGCACAAATCCTTGCTTGTCGAACTTGTCGGTCAACAACCGAACGTTGCCGCCGTTCTTGTCCATCACCCAGATATCCATTCGTCCACCACGATTGGACATAAACGCGATCCAGTTGCCATCGGGTGACCAGGTGGGACTAAAGTTGTGCGCGGTGCTCGTCAGTTTGCGCGGCGCACTGCCATCGAACGCGTTGGCAACCATAATCTGATATGTGCCATCCGCTTGCTTGGAAGCATACGCGTACGTCTTGCCGTCAGGATGCCACGCGGGCGACATATTTTCGCGTTTGTCATTCGTCAGTTGCATCGGGCCGCTACCATCGCTGTTGAGTCGCCAAATCTCAAAGTGCCCGGTGAGATTCGAGACGAACAAGAGGTGCGTCTTGCCCCAAGCCACACCGCGAAACACTTCGCCCGCGCGCTTTTGCAGATCGTCGGGATGCGAGGGGAAGAGACGTTTGGGCGTGCCACCATTTGCCGAAACAGTGTAAATGAACTGCATTCCATAGTCCACGCCGGCTTTGTCCAGCCCAATGTAGGCAAGCGTCGAACCATCGGGCGAGAACGTTGGGCTGATGATACCTTGATGGCTTGCCACATTCACCGGGTCTTCACCTTTGATATTGGTCACACGCAGTTTGTTGACTTTGTTTCCAACATCAAAGACAAACGCCGCGCGTGGACTGTTGGGGGCCATCGCAAACGGGGGCATATTGGTATTGTTGACCACATCGAAAGGTTGCAGACCCAACAAACGACTTTCGCTGTAACTGCGCGGTTCGATGTTCAGGTTATAGAGGACGTACGAATTTTGACCAGGATCGAACGCCACAAAACCGAGCGTGCCGCGCGGAGGCGGGAACGCCTGCGTCGGTGTTGCTGCCGGTGGCTTGGTCGCAGCGGCGGCACCGCGCGTCGGGGTTGGTGGTGGCGCAACAGCCACCACAGGTAACTTGTCAATCGAACCAGTAATCGTCACAAATTCACCGGGTACCCACGCCGGATTGGCAGGATCGGGAAAGGCGATTTGGAACCATTTGCCATCTTCGCTTTTGCCAATCACCACCACACTTGTGCCTGCGGGAATTCTGCCAGAAATCGCGAATTGCGTGCTGGGTCCCTGGCGCACATTGACCTGTTGTTTGGCAGTTGCCTGAGGTGGCACTGGTGTCGGTGTTGGAGGCACCGGCGTCGGTGTGGGTGGCACTGGAGTGGGCGTCGGTGGTACCGGCGTCGGGGTAAATGTTGGCGGCGGCAAAGTCGGTTTGGGTGTGGGTGTCGGTGCCGTGCCGCACGCGCTCAATGCCAAGACAATGAGCAACCCCAGTGCAACTCCAAACACATGTCGCATTTTCATAACGATAAACCTCCTGATTTTTGTCGGGCACGCCATCGTGCTATAGTCCAAAACCAACAAGGATATACATCAAAGCATTGACAGGGAAATATAAAATCGGCGCAATCAAACTACCGCCAAAGAAAAGTAACAAGAGTAGGATGAAGAATCCGTACGGACGTGTCGTCTCCAAGAGATCCGCCAGTTCAAGAGGCAACAACCCTTGCAAGATGGTAAATCCATCGAGGGGAGAAACAGGAATAAGGTTGAAAAAACTCAAAACGAGATTATAGTAGATAAAGAAGATGAGAAAGTAAAAGAGCACACCAATCCAATCCCCCGATACTTGTACCACGTCCATACCGACCAAGAGCACGCGCACTACGATTGCTATGACGGTTGCCAGCACAATGTTGGATAGCGGTCCTGCAGCGGCAACAATCGCTGGACCGACGCGCGCGCTGGCGCGCAGAGCATAGGGATTGTATTGCACGGCTTTGCCCCAGCCGAATCCACCCACCAGAAACATCAATGACCCGACGGGATCGAGATGCGCGAGCGGTGAAAGCGACAAACGCCCCTGCCGACGCGGCAACGAATCGCCGAGCCAAACAGCGGCGGCGGCGTGCGCAAATTCGTGGACGGTGATGCCCGCGACCAAAGCCACAAGCAAGGCAACCAATTCGATCGGTTCTATGCGTCCTGTTAAAATTCGATACAGCATTGAGATTCCTCACTGAGGTTACGCAGGGGTAGGACAAGTCTGCAAACTTGTCCTACATTGCAAGTTCCTCCAAAAGACCCGCCAGCAATCGCTGGTCTAGGATCGTTACAGTCAACAAGTGCATTATACCACAAAATAATGAAATGTCTAAGCAGTGGTTCTGGCAAGACTAGGGCTTTGTCCAAGTCGCGTTACCCTGTCATTCTGAGCGACCGAAGGGAGCGAAGAATCTCTCAAACCACTAGTTCGTACAGCACCTTTTGCCATTTTAATCGAGTTATGCTAGAATGCCGATGAAATAGGTATTGGAGATTGGCGATTTGACATTGGAGATTGGAGATTAGAGATTGGAGATTGATACGAACCTCTACTCTCCAATCTCTACTCTCTACTCTCCAATCTCTACTCTCTAATCTCTAATCTCTACTCTCTAATCTCTAAAACTCGGAGGACGCGTGCTCAACATCGTTGGAAAACGCTATCTGTACTTTGCCATCTCGCTACTAGTCATCATTCCCGGTTTGATTGCCATCGGCATCACTTGGGCACAGACAGGACAGCCGTTTCGGTTAGCGATTGATTTCACAGGCGGTACTTTGCTCGAACTAAAATTCGCCCAGCCGCAGACATTTCAAACGGATGAGGTGGTTAGAATCTTTGGTCAATTCGGCTTGGGCGCAAACGAAGTCAGCGTCCAACCTTCGGGTAACGATACACTAATCATTCGCACCAAAGCGATTGACACCGAAACTAAATTACGCGCTTACGAATCGCTCCGCGCGCGCTTTGGCACTTTTACTGAGCAACGCGCCGAATCGGTGGGACCGGCGGTGGGCTCCGAAGTCGCCCAGCGCGCAGCAATCGAAGTGATGTTGGCAACTATCGCGATTCTGCTCTATATCACGTGGGCATTTCGCCGCGTGCCGCGACCGTTCCGCTATGGTGTCTGCGCAATCATCGCTCTGATCCACGATACGTTGGTGGTGGTCGGTGTCGTCGCCATCTTTGGTCTACTGTTCGGTTGGGAAATGGACGCGCTGTTCCTCACCGCGCTGTTGACCGTCATCGGCTTTTCTGTGCACGATACCATCGTGGTATTTGATCGCATTCGCGAAAATCTTTCGCGCTTTCGCGGCATTCCGTTTGAAGACGTGGTCAATCACAGCATCCTGCAAACACTCGACCGTTCGATCAACACCGTCTTGACGACCTTGTTTGTGTTGGCGGCATTGATTCTTTTCGGCGGTATCACGATTCGACAGTTCGCCATCACGCTGTTCATCGGTATCTTTAGCGGGATGTACTCTTCGATCTTCAACGCGGCGCCGTTGTTGGTTGTCTGGGAATACGACGAGATTGGCAAATTCTTCCGCCGCCTGTTTGGCAGACAAAAACCTGCAACCGCCTGAAAGCCCAAGCCGCTCTCCACGAGAGCGGCTTGTTTGTTGAACCGACCAATCCCCTCCTAGCGTCATTCCGACGCCGTACGCGCGGTAGCCCAAATTGCATCACACATACCTCTTGCTTTTCCCGACATTGCATCGTATAATCGGATTGCCGATTCAAGCGGCAGCCGAAAATCAGTGGGGTGCACAGTGCTCTCTCGATGTTCGTTAACACGCGGAGGTGAAAAACGTGGAAGCCCTGCGGATTGACATACCTGAAGAAATTCGACAGATGTTGAATCGTACCCCAGCCGAGATGGGACGTGATCTACGTCTCTATGCTGCGCTGATGTTGTTTCGTTTGGGCAAGTTATCTTCAGGTGCGGCGGCAATGTTGGCAGGTGTACCGCGGGTGCTGTTTCTCGATTTATGTGCCGAGTACGATATCCCCATTTCACAAATCACTCCTGACGCCTTGCGGCGCGAGGTCACTGATGAATCAACGTCCTCTGGTTAGCAATACCACGCTCTTGCTCTATCTGGGACGAATCGGATACGCTGATCTGTTAGCCGATCTGTTTGCACCTGTCTACCTCCCAGAACAAGTAGCGTTGGAACTTGAGACAGGACGTTTACTTCGCCCAGATACGCTCAATCCACGTATGCTGAAATGGGTATCTATCGTCGCAGTTCCTGAAGAAGAGATTGCGCGTTTGCCACCCAACCGACTAGGCATTGGTGAACAATCGGTCATTGCGTATGCCTTAGCGCACGAAAAATTGATGGTGGGATTGGACGACGCTAGAGCGCGTCAATTCGCCGAAGAAGCAGGCTTGCGCGTCATCGGTACAATCGGGGTATTGTTGTTGGCAAAACGCACAGGCTTGATTGCCGCCGTTCAACCTCTCTTGGACGCGGTGCAAGCGCAAGGATTTCGGGTGAGTAGTGAACTCTACCGCACGGCATTGCAGTTGGCGCACGAGGACTGAGCCGATTAGCGATTACCGATTTTTGATCTACAATTGTCCATCGAAAATCGAAAATCAATGGAGGGCACGATGGGTCAAATCACGAGTGTCGTCAAACGCAACGGGGCGATTGTGCCCTACAATCGCGAACGCATCACGAATGCCATCTATCGCGCCGCCGTCGAAGTCGGCGGGCGCGATCGTTCGATTGCGGAACGCTTGAGCGAGCAAGTCGAGCGCCTACTCGAACAGCAAACGCCACCCGATCACATCCCCACCGTCGAAGAAATCCAAGACCTCGTCGAAAAAGTGTTGATCGAGAATGGACACGCGCGCACGGCAAAGGCGTACATTCTCTATCGCGCGGAACGCGCGCGCTTGCGCCAAGAGCGGACAGGACAAGCCCCGCGCACATCGGAAAACATCCCTTGGGAAAAAATTTGGCGCGCGCTCGATTGGGCAGTCGAACGCGGCGTGCACACCGTCGCGGGCTTGAACGAACGTATCGCGCGCGGCGAGTTTCCACGCATCGTCCAAGAAGCCGAGGCGATGTACGACGAAGAAATCAAGAACGCGGTCGCGCGCATCCTCGAACGTCGCGCCGATCTCAAGATCGTTATCATCAGTGGACCCTCCTCATCGGGCAAGACCACCACGACAATCAAAATCGGCGAGCGACTCAGACGCGCGGGATTGGAACTTGTCGCGCTCAACGTGGACAATTACTTTTTCGATTTGGAACTGCATCCCAAAGATGAATTTGGTGATTACGATTTCGAGACCCCCCAAGCCCTTGACCTTGAACTCATCAATGCGCATCTCAAGCGACTCGTCGCCGGCGAAGAGGTGCTGATTCCGTTCTACGATATGAAGACCGGCAAACGCCACTTGAATCGAACGCCGATGCAGGTCAAGCCGCACGAAATCATTTTGATTGACAGTTTGCACGGCTTGTATCCGGCAATGACGCGCGATGTGCCGAACGAACGCAAGTTCAAACTGTACCTCGAACCGCTCTTGCAGATGAAAGGACCCGATGGCAAGTATGTGCGGTGGGCGGATTTGCGGATGATGCGCCGAATGTTGCGCGACGCGGTACATCGCGCGTACGACCCGCGCCGCACCTTGTTACATTGGCATTACGTTCGCAACAGCGAATTGCGCCACATCATCCCGCGCATCAATGAAGCCGATTTCATCGTCAACACGGGACTGGCATTCGAGTTGCCGATTTACCGTCCGCGCCTGCTCGATCAGTTCGCACAGTGGGAAAAAGAATTGGAAGGCGATCCGTTGCGCGAGGATGCATACACGCGCGCCAAGCGCGTGCACGCGCTCTTGCGCGCGGTCACGCCGATTGAAGACGATTCACCTATCCCACCCGATTCGGTGTTGCGCGAGTTTATCGGCGGCAGTGTGTACGAGTACTGACGGAGGATGAAGAACGAAAGACGAAGGCTTGTCCTAAGCAAAAGGCGAAGGAATACAGAACACAGGAAGAAAGGAGAAAAATGCACCTTCCACGCGAAGAGCACGGGCAAGGATTGATGGAGTACGGTTTGATCCTGATTCTTGTTGCTATCATCGTTGTCTTCATTCTCGGTATGTACGGCTCCCAAGTGGCAAACTTTTTCAGCCGCGTGACTAGCCAAATCCCCTGATGCTCCAATGCCTGATTGGATTTTGTTGCTCCCGATTGTTTTCCCGATTGTCAGCGCGCTCGCGCTTGCTCGATGGTTGCCGTACCGCGCGCCTACGACTCGACGCGTCGCGACGCTGGGCTGGCTCAGCATCGAAATCGTCCTCGTTTTGTTGAACGCGCTGCCGAGTTCGCATCGCTTGGTACTTTCGACGTGGGAACGCGCCGCGCTCACGTTCGCCCTGCGAATGGATGGGATGACGTGGCTGATTGTTTTGATAATGCTTGTCCTGTGGCTAGCGCGCGAGTTAATCGCACCTACGCGTTTCGATGCGCGCGCGATGATCGTATTTGCCGCCGCGCTTGTGTTGGCGATGGCAGATGGCGCGGCAATGATACTTGTCGCATGGACGATATTCGATCTCGCACTCTTGGCTTGGCGTTGGGAGCGCGATCTTGAACGCGCGAGTGCGTGGCGCAGTCTAGTCATCGGTTGGTTGATGGGATTGGCTTTTTTCGCTGGCGCGCTTACCGCGCGCACAAATGTTGGTGCGACGTTACTTGCGTTGGCACTCTGGGCGCGCGCAGGTTTGTTCCCCTTTCACGCACTCTTACCTACGCGCGAGGTGGAAGCATCCACCCTGTGGATCGCGCGCGGCATTCCTTTGCTGGCAGTCGCGAATGTGTGGTTGCACTGGCACGCGTTTCAAACAACGATACCGTACACGGTGATTGGTGTGCTCGCGGCTACAAGTTTGATTGTCACTGCCCTGTGGATTTGGCGTGCCAGTGACGCGCCGCGCGCACTCGGATTGGGAGCGATGTACGCGTTCGCGCTTGTGCCGCTATCGCTCGCGCTAGACAGCGAGGCAGGTGTGGCGTTTGCACTGTGGCAAATCTTGGCAATTGCTTTTGCATTCGCGCTTGTTGAAATCGCTTGGCATTGGCGCGCCGAAAAGCCAAGCGTCGTTCCCTTGACACTTGGCTTGCTTGCCGTGTGCGCGCTGGTGGGCGTGCCACTCACGCCCGCGTTTTTGGGACGTTGGGGCTTGTATGTCGCGCTGGTCGAAAGTGGCGAGTGGTTGTTGCTCGCGCTAGTGTTCTTTGCAACGTTGGTGGTGTGCGCGTCGTTGTGGCATTGGACGAGTACACTCAAGGGTAGCGAAGCGCGCACGCCAACGCGCGCCGAGTTCGTCGGGCTACTCGTCGCGCTCGTCCCGTTTGCGATACTCGCGTTTGCGGCGTGGCTCATCACTCCTGCACTGGGCATTGCTGAATCGGTAGAGCGCGCGCTGGCGCGTGTCGTATGGACAAACAACGCGCTGGGCGTGGGAATTGGAATATTGGTGTTACTACTACCACTCGTCGGATCGTACATCTTGCGCGCGCGCGTGGCATCGCGCGCAGATGAACGTACGTTCGTGATGCAACTTGCGCGTGCAAGCGAGTTAGAATGGTTGGAACGCGCGATCGTTCAGATTGGCTGGCGCGCGAGTGTCTTGGCGCGTGATGCGTTCACGCTGGCTGAAGAAAATCCGCTGGTCTGGATTCTGTTTGCCGCGTTGTGGGTGGGCATTTTCATCGCGACGGCGCGGTGAGGGAACAATTTGACACGCGCAGTCGTCTATTGTTTGAAAATCAGAGGTAAATGCGCCTCACCTTAAGGAGGAAAAAATGACTCATCGAATTACCCTGACGATTGTCGCGCTGTTACTCGTTGCCGCAAGCGCGCTGGTCGGCTATTTGGCAGTGACACCGCGCCTTGCTCCCACACCGGCGAACGCCAGTGCGGTGACGGCAAGCGCGTCACAAGCCACAATGGACACGAGCGGTATCTTCGTTTCGGGTACTGGCAAAGTGCGCATCACGCCGAACATCGCAACCGCCAATGTCGGCGTGGACATCACAGCAGGCACTTTGGCAGAAGCCACCAGTCAAGCGAATGCCAAGATGAATGCGCTCATTACGCGTCTCAAAGGTATGGGCATCGCGGATAAGGACATTCAGACAACGAGTTACAGCATCACGCCGCTCACACAGCAACCGCGCCCCGGTGTCACACCGACTATCAGCGGATATCGTGTTGTCAACCAAGTCAGCATCACTGTTCGCAAATTGGACGATGTGGGCAAAGTACTCGATGCGGCGGTTGCGGCTGGTGCCAACAACATCTATGGCATTACGTTTGGCGTGGACGATCCAACGCCGTATCAACAGCAAGCGCGTGCGGCGGCGGTCAAAGCCGCGCAGGACAAAGCCGCGCAACTTGCCAAAGCCGCGAATGTAACGCTGGGCAAAGTGATTTCGATTAGTGAAGGAACAACAATGCCCACGCCGATTTTCCGCGCCGCGTCGGTTGCTGCATCGGCTGAAGGTGCTGTGCCCATCGAGGCAGGCGAGTTGGAAATCAGTGTCTCGGTCGAAATGCGATTTGCGATCCAATGAAACACACAAGGCGAGGATTCACTCCTCGCCTTGTGTGCATTATGAAACGTGGGACAGGTTTCAAACTTGCCCTACGGCGTAACATCAGTTACTTGGAAAACAACTGTAAGGCGCACTTGCCCCACAAGCCCAGCGCGATGGGCACGAGACCAATGACCGCCACAATCAGTCCGGTAGTGCCGCCGATCACTGCCAAGCCAAGATAAATGAGCACCAGCCCCAAAATCACACGCAAGGCGCGCCCTGTTGTGCTGTTCATAAATTGAATCAAACCGTCCATTGCTGACCTCCCTCAGGTTGAATTTTTGTGCGGCTCACTTGTCCACATTTGGTTAGATGCGCGCACAGCGAGAAAAGTTACACTATGCATTCGGACGCCTTCATACCGAGCAAGGTCACGAATTTTGTTCGCTCATGGGTAGAAAACGGTAAATGGGCTTGTTCAGACCTCACAGGTCTCGGAGACCTGTGAGGTCTAGAAACCTCTTTCTCCCCAAGAGCGATTTTGTTTTTCGCTCTTGGTCTGACATTTGACAAACAAATATCAAGGTCTAAAATTGTATTGCCCAAATTCATCGAGGAGGAAACGATGTACATTCAGAGAATTATCGCTACAGGTCAAGAACTATTGACCGCGTTTGAATCTAACAATCCACAAACGATTCAGGCGTCTGCCCAGAAATTTTCTCAAGCCGTGAGCGCCGCTTGGGATGCTTATACTCAAGGTCAGATACCTACCACGTTCAAGGGAGCGGCTGTCCCACGCACGATGTACCAGTTTGCTACAGTGGAATTACCAGCGATGATCCTTGATCCCCAACAGTGGACAGCGGCATCAAAACAGTTGCGTCTCTTTCTCAATATGCTGACTGTGGTCGTGGAAAAGAATGTGATATGACTCATCATTGGACATCAACACGCAAAAGACCTTCGACGGTTTGGAAAACCTCGAAGGTCTTTGCTTTCAACTTTGAACCTTGAACCTGCAACCTGCAACTCAGCGATGTAAATTCCGCGCGGCGATGAACGCGAGACCGCGCTTGGTCAACTCTTCCGCTGTGCGATTCAACGCAGCGTGTTTGTCCATGTAATTTTGTAGCAGGATGGGCATCAGCCCGCGCGCTTCTACTTCGGCTTTGGGCAAAAAGTACTCCAAGATGTCCGATGGATGTTCGCGCGTCGCTTCGACTTCGGGATCGCCGCCTTCGTGCTTTGCCGAAATGTTCTTGACGTGGTCAGCGAGTTCCAACAATTCCGCGCGACGATTGTATGGCTGGCGCACAATGTACCTTGATTGCTAGTTGACATCAACAGGTTGTCCGCGCACAATGATAGCCAAACATTATCTCGAGACGGAGGCACC